>NZ_JBFAAX010000197.1:0-10139 GCF_040639995.1 Actinosynnema sp. NPDC023658
GGCAGGTAGCCGCCGCCGTGCGCGGCGAGCACGCGCAGACCGGGGTGGCGGTCGAGCACGCCGGAGCAGATCAGGTGGGACAGTGCGACGGCGTTCTCGACGGGTTGGCCGACGCTGTTGGCCAGGTACCAGCGGTCCAGCCGCTCGTCCAGGGTGCAGCCGAAGGGGTGCAGGAACACGACCGCGCCGGTGTCGGCGGCCAGCCGCCAGAACGGCTCGTAGGCCGGGTCGGACAGTTCCACACCGGGCGCGTGGCTGCCGATCTGCACCCCGGCCAGTCCTTCGCCCAAGGCGTGTTCCAGGGCCCGCGCGGCCAGGTCGGGGTGCTGCAGAGGCGCCAACCCCAGGCCGCGCAGCCTTTCCGGGGCGTGGGCGCAGTGCTTCGCGGTCGCGGTGTTGGCCGTTTCCCACACCACGCGGGCGAGTTCGCGGTCCGCCCAGTAGTGGTAGTGCGACGGTGACGGGCTCACCAGCTGCACGTCCACGCCGGTGGCGTCCATCGCGGCCAGCCGGTGCGCCACGTCGGTCAGCAGCCGGAGTCGATCGCGGACCATCGCGCCGCTGACGGCCAGCGCTTCGGGGCCGTTGCGGCGGGCGTCCAGCTCGCGTGCGGCGGCGAAGCCGGGCTCGTCGGCCACGAGCCGGTCGACCTCGGGCAGCAGGACGTGCGCGTGCACGTCGACGGTCGGAGCCATCACGGTCGGGCTGGTCACGGGCGCCGCGCCAGCATCGCCGTCGTGCGGCCCACGAGGCCGGGGACGTCGGCGTCGCGCACGCCGTCGAGCAGCCACCGCCCCAGCTGGACCGAGCCGTCGACGACCTCGCGCACGCGGGGGTAGCGGCGGTCGCGGTACTCGGTGAGCAGCGCGTCGTCCCAGGTGCTCCGGGTGGACAGCAGGTCGGCGAGGACGAGCGCGTCCTCCAACGACATCGCCGCGCCCTGGGCGAGGGTCGGCGGGCAGGCGTGGGCGGCGTCGCCCACGAGCACGACCCGGCCGCGGTGCCACGGTCCTTCGACCAGCAGCCGGTGGAACCACGTGTAGTTGACCACCGACGGGTCGGTCAGCGCCGCCTGGATCTCCGGCCACGGTCCGCCGTAGCCCTGCGCCAGGCGCCGCATCTCCGCGGCGTGGGCGGACGGGTCGACGGCGTTGCGGTCGCGGTTGCGCTCGACCAGGTAGGCGTAGGCGGTGTTCGGACCGGTCGGGCAGCAGCCGGCGATGAAGCACGGGCCGCCGTAGATCATCCGGGTGTGCTCCAGGCCCGTCGGGCGCGGCACCGGAGCGCGCCAGATGGCCATGCCGGTGGGCACGGGCCGGTCCTCGACGCCGATCAGCCGGCGGGTGGCGGAGTTGAGGCCGTCCGCGCCGACGACCAGGTCGTACCGCCCGGTCGTGCCGTCGGAGAAGGCGACCTCGCCGCTGTCCTGGTCCAGGCCGGTCGCGGTGACGCCGAGCCGGACCGACGCGCCGGACGCGCGCACGGCGTCGATGAGGATCCGCTGGAGCCCCGGCCGCTGCATGCCCACGGTGGCGGGCAGGTCGTCACCGCCGATCCTGGTCCCGCGTTGCACGGCCAGCACCTCGCCGGTCGGCGCCAGGATGCCCAGCTCGTCGAACGGGAACCCCTCGCGCAGCACGTCGTCCACGACACCGACCTCGCGCAGCACGTGCAAGGCGTTGCCCTGCAACGTGATACCGGATCCCGTGGTGGCGTTCCAGTCCGGTTCGGCCTCCACGAGGTCGACGGCGTGTCCGGCGCGGCGCAGCAGGACCGTCAGGGCGTTCCCGGCGGTGCCGCCGCCGAGGACGAGCACGGTTCGGGTCATCGGGGCTCCTCGTGTTGCAGGACGGCGAGGGGTGTCACTTCACGGCTACGGGGTTGACCGGCGAGCCGACGGCCCCGGTGATCGGCAGCGGCGCGGCGGTCAGCCAGAACTCGTGCACGCCGTCGACGGCGCAGTCCTCAGCCAGCGCGTCCAGGTCCCACATCTCCCCCACCAGCAACCCGATGTGGGGAATGACGACCTGGTGCAGCGGCTGGAAGGCGTGGTCGAACTCGTTGGGGCGGACCTCGAAGCCCCAGGTGTCGGTGGCGATCGCGGCGATCTCGGTGCGGTGCAGCCAGGACGCCGTGGTGAACGACAGGCCCGGCGCCGGTCCGCCCGCGTAGTCGCCCCAGCCTTCCCGCTTGGCGCGGGCCAGCCGGCCGGTGCGGACCAGCACGACGTCACCGCGGCCGACCTCGACGCCGTGCGCCTTCGCGGTGGCCGTGAGGTGGTGTTCGGTGATGGCGAAGCCGTCGGGCAGTTCGCCGTCACCGACGACCCGGGCGACGTCGAGCAGCACGCCGCGCCCGGCGACGTGGGCGGCCATGTGCTCGATGCCGGTGACCAGGTCGCCCTCGGAGGTGACGGTGGTGGCCGCGTCCCGGCCGTTCCACGCCTTGCCGTGGTCGAAGATGTGCCCGAGGCCGTCCCACTGGGTCGAGCACTGCAACGGCATGGCGATCACGTCGTCCGCGCCGCCGATGCCGTGCGGGAAGCCCTGGAGCCCGGCCGCCGCGTCGGTCCCGGTGTCGAGCATGGTGTGCACCGGGTTGGTCCGCCTGCGCCAGCCCTTCTGCGGGCCGTTCACGTCGAACCGCTGCGACAGCGAGAAGCTCACGCCCCGGCGGATCAGCGCGGCCCCTTCGCGGCGCTTGTCCGCGGTGAGGAAGTTGAGCGTGCCGAGCACGTCGTCCTCGCCCCAGCGCCCCCAGTTGGAGCACGCCTCGGCGGCCGCGGCGACGGCGCTCTCCGGGTCGCCGCGGTTCACGCCCGGTCCTCCGCGACGCAGCGGGTGCGCTGGACGCCCAAGCCGGTGATGGTGCTCTCCATGACGTCGCCGTCGCGCAGCAGGCGGCCGTGGTGCGCGCCGTTGCCCGCCGGCGAGCCCGTGAGCACGAGGTCGCCGGGCAGCAGGGTGGTGGTCTGCGAGGCGTAGGAGACCACGCGGGCGACGTCGAAGATCATGTCCTTGGTCGACTCGTCCTGCATGGTGTCGCCGTTGAGCTTGAGCGTCAGCCGCAGGTCGGACGGGTCGACGACGAACTCGGCGGGCACGAGGTACGGACCGAGCGGGGTGAAGCCGGGCGCGTTCTTCGACCGGAGCCAGTCCGTGCCGATCTCCCGCATGTCGGGGCGGAAGACCAGGTCGCGGGCGGTGAGGTCGTTGGCGATGGTGTAGCCGGCGACGTGCCGCAACGCCTCCTCCGGGGACACGCGGTGCGCGGGCGTGCCGATCACCGCCGTCAGCTCCAGCTCCCAGTCCGGCTGCTCGCACCACGACGGCAGCACCACGTCGTCGTACGGCCCGGTGATGGCGGACGGCAGGCCGATGAACACGTACGGCTGGTCCTCGCGGGCACGGCGGTCCATCAGCTCGGCGGCACGCGCCCGTGCCTGCTCCTCGCTCTCCGCGGAGTCCGCCGGGCGGTGCGCCACCACCAGGTCGATCACGTGCTGCCGGTAGTTCGCGCCGGACTGGAACACCTGCCGCGGCGCGACCGGCGCGTGCACCCGCAACCCGTCCAACGCCCTCCAGTCGAGCGCGTCGTCAAGCGCCACGCCGTGCAGGGCGGGCAGCGCCTCGGTCCACCGGTCCAGCACGTCCAGCGTCGAGGCGGGCCGCCACTCCAAGGCCCGACCGAGGTCGGCCACGCGGTCGTCCACCACGAGGCCGGGGAACGACGGGCTCCCCGGTTCCGAGAACGTGCCGAGCGCGAACCGGACGCCGTGCGGCGGTGTTGGCATGAGGTGTCCTCCCGTGTCGTGAGGACTACTGTGACCGGCGTCAAAGGATCACGGAAATGAATGTTCGTGATGGTTGTCATCCACGCGGTGGATAGTGGGGTGCCGGTGAACCTGTCCAGCCTCGACCTGAACCTGGTGGTCGCGCTGCGGGCGCTGCTGGAGGAGCGCAACGTCACCAGGGCCGGCCGGCGGATCGGCGTGACGCAGTCCGCGATGAGCGCCACCCTGGCCCGGCTGCGCAGGCACTTCGACGACCCGCTGCTGTCGCGCACCGGCTCGCAGTACGAGCTGACCCCGCTCGGAGCCGTCCTGCGCGACCGCGCCGCCACCGCGTGCGACGTGCTGGAACGCGTGTTCACCAGCCAGGCCGACTTCGACCCGCGAACGGACGCCCGCGAGTTCACGCTGATGTCGTCCGACTACGGCGCGGCGGTGTTCGGCGTGGCCCTGGCCCGCGAGCTGCACGACGTCGCGCCCGGCGTGCACGTGACCTTCCGGCAGACCACGCCGACCGTCCTGGACAACCTGGGCACCGTGCTCAGCACGGTGGACGGCCTGCTGCTCCCGCACGGCGTGATCGACGGCTTCCCGGCCGTCGAGCTGTTCACCGACCAGTGGGTGTGCCTGGTCGCCGCCGACCACCCCGTGGTGGGCGACGACCTGACCCTCGACGACCGCGCCCGCCTGCCCTGGGCGGTCTACCAGCGGGCCTACGACGCCCCGGTCACCCGCCAGCTGAGCATGCTCGGCATCAGCCCACGGGTCGACGTCTCCGTGCCGTCGTTCCACCTCCTGCCCCTGCTCGTGGCCGGCACGCGACGGGTCGCCCTGGCGCAGCAACGCCTGGTCGAGCTCTTCCCCACCCCCGGCGTGCGCACGCTGCCCTGCCCGTTCCCGGCCGTGCCGGTCCAGGAGGCGATGTGGTGGCACCCGGTGCACACCCAGGACGCCGGGCACATCTGGTTGCGCGAGGTGGCCGGGAGGATCGGCCGGCGCAGTGGCGTCCGGTGAACGTTCCACCTCTCCGGTGTCGAGCGCGCCGGGCCGCCCGGTCCGGGCCGGCGGGTACACGTTCGGCTGTAATTCCCGTCCGCGGACCGGTGCCGGAGTTTGACGACCTCGTCGCCGGGCACCTGCCCGACATGTGCCCTGATCGCGCGGTGAACCCGTGAGCGGCGTGGAGCGGGCACCGGGGCTGCCGCTGAGTCGGGTCGCCGGTGACGAGCACCCGCGGGTGGTGGACACCCTGGCGAGCGCGTTCCGTGACGACCCGCTGTTCGCGTGGCTCTTCCCCGACCAGACCACCCGCCCGCGCCGCTCGGCGGAGTTCCTCCAGGCGGTCGTGGAGTCGACCGCCGACCACGGCGGACTCGTGATGGCCTCCCCCGGCCACGAGTGCGCCTACCTCGCGTACCCGCCCGGCTGGCACGGCGTTTCCGCCGAGGACGACGCCCTGCACCACCCGGGGCTGAGCGACCTGGCCGACGCCGTCGGAACGTTGACGCGACTGCTGGGACGACGCCGTCACGGCTTGCCACCCCACCTCTACTGCAACTACATCGGCACCCGGCCGGAGGCGCAGGGCCGGGGCTGGGGCCGGGAGCTGATGGCGGGCTTCGCGTCCTGGTGCGACAGCGAGGGCGTCGGCTGCTACGCCGAGGCGAGCTCCCCGAGGAGCCTGGCGCTGTACGAGCGCGTCGGGTTCCCCCGCCTCGGTGATCCGGTCGTCCTGCCGGACGGACCCCTGATCCAACCGGTCTGGCGCAGCCCCGCGAATACCGGAGCCGAACCCCGCCCGTGACCGTGACTATTCCACTCGGAATAGTCGCAACAATGATCCAATCACACCAGGGATTCGCGACCGAGGGGAATCCGCCGGGCCGTCCGGACGATCTCGCCGACCGGCACGGTAACCCGTACGGCGTATGGACGTATCCCCCGAGAAGATGTGAGGGTTGCGGCCTCCGCACCCGATTCGAGGGAATTCCCCATGAATGCCACGAAGTCACGACACATCCGGATCACCGCAGCCGCGGGAGCGGCGCTCGGCCTCGCCGCGGCCGGTGTGGTCGTCGTCCCGGGTTCCGCCCAGGCGGCACCGGTCGCCATCGTGTGCGCGGTCGGTTCGCAGAGGACGGACTACACCCCTCCCCTGACCAACACCACGCGGGACACCGCGGTCTCCTCGACGGAGAACTACAGCTGCACGTCACTGCTGACCGGCGTCAGCAGCGCCACCGGCACCACCGCCAACGGCGGTGAGCAGAGCTGCCTGCTCGCGCTGGTGCCGCCGACCGACACCAGCATCCGCACCTACCAGTGGAACACCGGCCAGAGCAGCACGATCGCCTTCTTCACCAACACCGTCGCCACGTTGGCCAACGGCACCACCGTCATCACCTCGGTGGGTTCGGTGTCCTCCGGTCTCGGCCAGGGCAGCGCGGTCACCCGCGTGGTCGCGCAGCCGTCCCTGAGCCTGACCGCTTGCGCCACAACGGGTATCAACACCCTCAACGGCAACGCGACCCTGGAAATCCTGCCCTGACCGCCGAACCACCGGAATCGGCACCGCCCGCCGTCACGGCGGTCCCGATCGGTCGACCCCGGTTCACCGGTGGCCGTCGAGCAGTTCGGCCGTGACCTCGGCCAGCATCCCGACGTCCTTCGCGGCGCGGCCGATGCCGACGCCGTCCCAGTCCCCCGCGGCGCGCAGCGCGGTGTAGGTGCCCGGGACCACGGCACCGCCGTACAGGAAGCGCGCGTCGAGTCCTGCCGTTCCGGCCCGCAGCGCTCGCAGGACGGTCGCGGCGTGGTGCGGGTCGGCGCCCTCCCGCGCGCCGATCGCCCACGTCGGCTCGTAGAGGAACAGGACGGGCCTGCCGATGCCGAGGCGACCGGCCACGGCGCGCGCCTGCGCGACCACGTGGCGGGAGGCCGTGTCGGCCGGCAGGCGGTCGTCCTCTCCGACGCACACGACAGGGGTCATGCCCGCCGTCGAGGCCGCCTCGGCCTTGCGGGCGACGAAGGCGTCGTCCTCGTGGAACACGCGCCGGCGGTCGGCGTGGCCGAGCATGACGTGGCGGCACCCCAGTTCGACGAGCAGCTCCGCGTCGACCTCACCGGTGACTGCCTCGCCCGTCGCGGCGCAGTCCTGCGCCCCGGCGACGACACCGCTGCCGTTCAAGCGTTCCGCCGCGGGCACCAGCAACGGGTGCGGCACGCACGCGAAGAAGGACAGCCGCGCCAACGCCTCGGCGTGCGGGAGGACGACGTGGTCGATCCAGTCGACCAGGCGCTCCCGCCCGAAGTCGGCCTTGGTGTTGGTGCACGTGATCGGTGCCGGTGAACCCATGCCGCCCTCCCCGTCTCACTCCAGGTTGGTGTGGCGCGCGAACATGTCCTCGGCGGACACCCCGCCCAGCCTCTGCATGACGATGACGAGGCAGTCGAAGAAGACGAACGCCGCCTGCTCGAACAGCGTGCCGACGAACTGGGTCGACGCCGACAGCTCGTGGTCCTGGTTGTACTCGCGGAGCCGCACCACCAGGTCCGCCCGCTCAGCGAGCGTGGACTCCGGCACCGCGGTGACGACCGCGACCCGTGCCCCGGCCCGGGTGGCCTGGTGGGCGATCGACACCACACCGGGCGTCTCGCCCGAGCCGCTGCACACGATCAGCAGGTCGTCGGGACCGATCGCCGGCGTGGTCACGTCCGCGGCGACGTGCGCGGTCAACCCCAGGTGCACCAACCGCATCGCGAACCCGTCGACGGCCAGCTTCGACCGCCCCGCGCCCAGGACGAAGACCCGCTCGCACCCGATGACGGCCTCGACGAGCGCTCGCGCCTCGTCACCGTCGACCCGGGACAACGACGCTTCGATCTCCCGCGTCACCACCCGTCGCGCGCTGGCGAACACACCGTCGTCACCGACGGGGAGTTCTTCGGGGCCATCGGGTGAGGAGGTCTGATCGACCACGGCGGTTCCTCGATCTCCCTACTGGCAGAGCGAATCGAGCGACGACAGCATGGCAAAGCCGCACCGGGTTGGCCATAGTGCGAACGGGTGCGGACAGACGCGTGCGACGTTCTCCTCAGGCCGCACCCCTCCTCGGACGACTATTCCCTGCCGCCGGGGCTGAGCCTTTCCGAAGAGCCGCATCCTCACCGGGAGCCGAGCAGGTAAGCGGAGAAAGGTCGGGAGAGGACGCCATGCCGCGAAATGCCGTCCACGGTCGCAGCGGTGCCACACCGGGCGGTGAGTGGCGGGCTGGTCCATGATGGACCTCCGATCGTGCGGGCGGGAGGACGTGGGCGTGGCGGTGGAGGACCGGGCGGACCAACGGCCGGAGCGGGTCGCGGCACCGATCCGGCCCCGGCGGTGGGCGGTGATCGCGCTCGCGGCCTTCGGCGTGGCGGTGCTGGTCTACCTGCTCGCCGTGTGGACGGAGACGGGGCAGGCGCTGGAGAACGCCGCGCTGCGCGGTGCGGACCAGGTCGACGAAGCGGACGCCGGTCAGGCGTGGCGGGCGCTGGACGGGATCACCGTCTACTCGCTGGCGGTGGCCGTGGTGCTCATCGCGTCGATCGCCGTGCTGCGGCGGCGGTGGGACCTCGCGGCCGCGGCGGTCGGCGTGATCGTGCTCGGCCAGGTCGTCGTCCAGGGTCTCAAGCGGTTCGTGCTGGTGAGACCCCCGTTGGTCGAGGTGGCAGGCGACTACACCCACAACAGCCTGCCCAGCGGGCACACCGCGATCGCCATGACCGTGCTGTTCGCCGCCGTGATCGTCACGCCTCACCGGTGGCGCGGCGTCGTGCTCCTGTTCCTGCTGCCGTGGGCGGTGGGCATCGGCCACTACACGCTCACCGCGAAGTGGCACCGGCTCAGCGACACCCTCGCCGCGGACGCGATCGCCCTGGCCCTGGCCGCGCTCGCGTCGTGGTGGCTGGCCCGCCGCGGAGCGCTGCACCGCTACGACGGCCCTCGCCGGGTCGGCCGGGTCGTCATCGTGGCGTTCGCGGCGGTGGCGGCCGTGGTCGGGCTGGTCCTGGGCGGCATCCTGTGGGGCGTGCCGCTCGCCCGCGCCGGCCTGGCCGAGGTGGTGCGGGACCACGACTACGAGTGGGTCGTATACCTGGGTGCCACGTCGTTCGCCTCGGCCGGTTCGCTCCTGGCGGCGCTGGTGTTCCTGGCCTCCTGGCGACGGTTGGCGACCTGACCGCACCCGAGTGAGGGCGGTCGGTCGGCCCCGCACCTGCCCGCACACCGCGCGCCGAACACCTCGATCCCGTCCGGAGCCCGAGCGCGCACGGCGCCACTGCGCCATCCGGTGACCGGCGCACTCGGGTGGACGGCGGTCCACCGCGCTCGTCACGTCGCGGCGAGCCGGTCCCCGCCCGGCCCGTCGAGCAGGGCACGGGCTTCGTCCGCGTGCCCCGACGCACCGAGAAGCCCGCAGAACTCCGCGAAGTCGGCGGTGCACTGTGCGGAGTGCAGTCCGTCGAGCACCTTCGCGGCTCGCGCCGCGGTGTCACAGCTCCGGGTGACGTCACCCAGCCGCAGCTGCGTCGAGGCCAGCAGCAGCAGCCGGAGGGCCCGGCGTCGTGCGCGGTCGGGTGGACAGCCCCGCAGGGCTTCCAGCGCCCACCGCGCGGCTGCCGCCGGTTGGTCGAGGTCCCGGAGGCAACGGGCCCGCTCTTCCGCCAGGTAGGACCGGTCGACGTGCTCCGCCCATCCCGGCTTCCCGTCGGGACCGACCTGCTCCAGCACCTCGACCGCCTTGCCGACGGCCCGCTCACAGGCCCGCGCGTCCCCCAGCAGCGCGTGGCCACGGGCCTGGGCCGCGAGGCAGACGGCCTCGGCGGTCGGCGCACCACGCCCCCTCGCTCCCTCCTGCGCGACGCGGGCGAGCTGGACGGCTTCGCGCGGGCTTCCCGACGTGAGCGCCACCCGGCTCATGCCGGACGCCAGCACGTAGGCGCCGATCCCCTGGTCGTCCGTCGCCCGGGACAGCCGCAGCGCCTGGATGTAGTACCGCTGGGCGAGACCGGGCTGCCCGGTGTCGACCGCCATGTACCCGGCGAGTTCGGTGAGCCGCGTCGCGGTGGCCAGGAGCTGCCGTCCGATGACGTCGTCGCGCGACCCCGTGAGGAGACCCGAGACGATGCTGTCGAGGTAGTGGACCACGCCGGCACGGATGCCGCCGCTGCCGAAGCAGTGGTCGAGGTCCGCGAACGCCGTCGTCGCCGCCCGCGCCGCCGCGACGTCCGCCGCGCCGACGGGGAACGGGCCGGGAGAGGCGACCTCCTGATCCGGTTCGGTGATCAGCCAGTCACGACTGGGCCGCAC
>NZ_JBFAAX010000198.1:0-10115 GCF_040639995.1 Actinosynnema sp. NPDC023658
GCTGCACAAGCGCTGTGGCGAGCCGCGAGTCGCGGCGGTGGGCGGACCACGTCACCCGGCTTCTCTGGCTGGTTAATTTTCGGCGCGGAAGCCGTATCTTGCGGTCGGACGCGCGCGAAACATCACGATCGGGGTGCGGCCGTGCTGGCGCGGATCACCAGTTCGGTGGTGAGCATGATGCGGTTCTGGGGGAGGGGGTCGCCCTGGGCGAGGGTGACGATGATGCTCGTGGCCGCGGCGGCCATCTCGCGCAGGGGCTGGTGGACGGTGGTGAGCGCCGGGATGGCCCACTGCGCGGGCGGCAGGTCGTCGAAGCCGACCACGCTGAGGTCGTGGGGGATGCGCAGGCCTGCTTCGTGCGCGGCCTGGTAGACGCCGTAGGCCTGGGCGTCGTTGAAGGCGAAGATCGCGGTGGGCGGTTCGTCGAGCCGGAGCAGGTCGCGCCCGTGGGCGAGGCCGTCGACGATGTTGAAGTCGCCGGTGCGGATGAGCGCGGGGTCGACCGGGACGCCGGCGTTGTCGAGCGCGGCGCGGTAGCCGTCGAGGCGGGCCCGGCTGGACAGCGCGGCGGAAGGCCCGGTGATGGCGGCGATCCGGCGGTGGCCGAGGTCGAGCAGGTGGCGGGTGGCGGAGAGGCCGCCGTCCCAGTTGCTGGTGCCCACGGAGGGGTACTCGTGGGTGGGGTCGCTGGTCGGGTCGACCAGCACGAACGGGATCCCGCGGCTGGCCAGCTGCTCGCGCTGCGCCGAGGTGGGCGCGGAGAAGACCGTGATGACGCCGGCGGGCTTGCGGGTGAGCACGCCGTCGATCCAGGTGCGGCCGGGGGTGTGGCGGCCGTGCAGCTCGGTGAGGACCAGCGCGAGCTCGTGCTCGCCGGCCACCCGCTCGACGCCCTTGATGACCTCCATCGCGTAGGCGCCTTCGAGCTCGTGCAGCACCAGTTCGACCAGGGCCGCCCGGTTCTGCTTCTTCTGCCGCCGGTAGCCGTGCTCGCGGATGACCCCCTCGACCAGGGCGCGGGTCTCGGGGGCGACTTCCGAACGCCCGTTGACGACCTTGGACACGGTGGCGGTGGACACCCCGGCGAGTTCGGCGATGCGCGCGATGGTGGCGCCACCGCGTTCGGCGGGGGCGCCCGTCGGGCGGGTGGTGGAGGTCATGGCGGAAGTCTAGGACCGCCGTTCGTCGAACGTTTCGGTCCGGTCGAGGGAGAAGCCCTGCCCATCGCCCTACGACGATCGGTGACCGCTCTGTTAACGATCGGGAGAATCTGCCGAAACTTCAGGTTCAAGGCACGGCACACCGGGGCGTGAGCCGCGGCGGCGGTCGTCAGAGGTCGGTCGGTGACCCCGCGACCGGGATCGTCTCCAGCACCGACTCCGCGATCGACCGCGCCGGCTGCTGGTAGGCCTCGGCCAGGACGCGGAAGACCTGCTCGGCGCGGATCGCCGGCCAGTCCCGGGGCAGGTGCGCGGCGGGCAGCCGGGGATCCTGCCGGACGAGTTGGAGCCACTCGGTGTGCAGCAGCAGCTGCCTGGCCAGGTCGTCCGGGGCGTCGGGCAGCGGGTGCTCGCGGTCCCACCGGCGCAGGAACGCGTGGTAGCGCTCCGCGATCGCGGGCACGTCGAACGCCGCGTGGACGATCTGGTCGGCCTCGGTCGGCTTGGCCGTGCGCGCGGTGAACACCTTGAGGAACTCGGTCAGGTCCAGGCCGTCGACCAGGTTGGGCACGTCCACCACGCCGGGCGCGACCCACAGCCCGCTCTGCAGCGGGCCGAACCCTCCCCACACGAGGCGTGAGCGCAGGTCGTGCCGCTGGCTGCGCCACGACTCGGGCAGCGAGAACCCCACCATCGTCCAGGTGCCGTCCCAGTCGTCGTTGACCGCACCGCTGCGCCAGACCCGGTGCTCGCCGTCCTCGAGGACGGCCGCCGAGCGCGCGGTCAGGCCGAAGTACATCCGCCTGCCGTCGCGGTGCCGCGCCAGCAGGTCCCGCTTGACCATGCGCGTCAGCGTCGACCGCACCGCTTCCTCGGACACGCCGACCCGGGCGAACACGTCGATGACGCTGCCGGAGAAGACCGCGACGCCCCGGTTGAGCACGTGCACGCCCAGGAAGCTGAGCATCAGCGACTGCGGCCTGACCTGCGCGTCCTGGGCCGGCGGACCGTCGTGCGGAATCACCCGGCGAGCGTAACCCGCAGCACCCACGGGCCCTCCTCCACGAAACGACGTTGGGCAGTTTCTTGACGACCGACACCGTCGAGCCTAACTTCAGTGGGGCCGGTGCGAGGGCGGATCGGCGGGAGGGACTTCGTCATGGATCTGGCGGGCAAGGTCGTGGTGGTCACCGGTGGGGGACGGGGGCTCGGGTTCGCCTACGCCACCGCCCTGGCGGACGCGGGCGCCTCGGTGGTGGTCAACGACGCCGACGAGCACGCCGCGAAGGCCGCCGCAGACGCCATCGCGGCGGCGGGCGGCACGGCGGTCGCGGAAGCCGGCGCGGTGGGGCCGAGCGAGGTGGCCGACCGCCTGGTCGCGCGTGCCGTCGAGGAGTTCGGCCGGTTGGACCTGCTGGTGACCAACGCGGGCGTCCTGCGGGACCGGGTGCTGTGGAAGATGACCGACGACGACTTCGACACGGTCGTCGACGTGCACCTGCGCGGCACGTTCACCTGCGTCCGGGCCGCCGTGCGGCGGATGCGCGAGCAGGGTGGCGGCGGCAGCGTCGTCGTCGTCGGATCACCGGCGGGGCAACGCGGCAACTTCGGGCAGACCAACTACTCCGCGGCCAAGGCCGGCATCGTCGGCATGGTCCGCACCTGGGCGGCCGAGTGCGCCAAAGCCGGCATCGCGGTCAACGCCGTCATCCCGGTCGCGGCCACCGCGATGACCAGGACCATCCCGGCGTTCGCACCCTTCGTCGAAGCGGCGGAGCTGCGGGGCGAGCCCCTGCCGGAGTGGCTGCGCAAGGGCGAGGGCTTCGGCACGCCGGAAGACGCCGCCGGGCTGGTGGTCTTCCTCGCCTCCGACGCGGCCCGCGGGATCACCGGCCAGGCCATCGGCATCGGCGGCGACAAGCTCTCGCTGTGGTCCCACCCGGAAGAGGTCAGCACGGCCTACCACGACGGTGGCTGGGACGCGCGGGCCATCGCGGGGGCGTGGGCCACCTCGGTGGGACGACGACCCGAGACGTACGGCATTCCCGCACCCCCAGCACCGACCGCGTGAGGGGAGTTCCGCCATGACCCCTTCGCCGAACGTCGACGAGCTGGTGGCCATCGACGTCCACACCCACGCCGAGGTCTCCGCCGGAGGTCACCCCTCCCTGCCTCGCGATCTGCTGGCCGCCTCGGCCAAGTACTTCAAGGCGGAGGGCCACCGCCGGCCCACGATCCCGGAGATGGCGGCGTACTACCGCGAACGGCGGATGGCGGCCGTGGTGTTCACCGTCGACGCCGAGCACGCCACCGGGCACCCGCCCATCGCGAACGAAGAGGTGGCACAGGCGTGCGCGGAACACGCCGACGCGCTCATCCCGTTCGCCAGCGTCGACCCGTGGCGCGGCCGGGCCGCTGCGCGCACCGCCCGGCGGCTGGTGGAGGAGCACGGCGTCCGCGGCTTCAAGTTCCACCCCAGCCTCCAGGGCTTCTCGCCCGACGACCGCCTCGCGTACCCGCTCTACGAGGCGATCGAGGAGCTCGGGGTGCCCGCCCTGTTCCACACCGGGCAGACCGGCATCGGCGCCGGGGTGCCGGGCGGTGGCGGCATCCGGCTGAAGTACTCCGACCCGATGCTCGTCGACGACGTCGCGGTGGACTTCCCGGAACTGCGGATCATCCTGGCGCACCCGTCGTTCCCGTGGCAGGACCAGGCGCTCGCGGTGGCCACGCACAAGCCGCACGTCCACATCGACCTGTCCGGCTGGTCACCGAAGTACTTCCCGCCGCAGCTCGTCCGCTACGCGAACTCGCTGTTGCAGGACAAGGTGCTGTTCGGCTCCGACTACCCCGTCATCACCCCCGACCGGTGGCTCGCGGACTTCGCGGAGCTGGACATCAAGCCCGAGGTCCGGTCGAAGATCCTCAAGGACAACGCCGCCCGCCTGCTGGGCCTGGTCAAGGACTGAAGGGGTCGTCATGCGCAACCAGGGCATCGGCTCGTGGACCGCGCGGCGGGTCCGCAAGACGCCGGAGAAGGTGGCGGTGATCCACGAGGGCCGCGCGATGACCTACCGGCAGCTGCACGAGCGGGTGCTCCGGCTCGCGCACGGCCTGCGGCGGCTCGGCGTGGGCCGGGGTGACCGGGTCGCCTACCTGGGGCCGAACCACCCCACGTTCCTGGAGGCCCTGTTCGCCGCCGGGGTGCTCGGCGCGGTGTTCGTCCCGCTGAACGCGCGGCTGGCCGCGGCAGAGGTGGCGCACGTCCTGACCGACTCGGGCAGCGGCGTGCTGGTGTACGCCCCCGAGCAGGCGTCCCTGGTCCAGGCCGTCCGCGCCGACGTGGGGCCGCTGCGGCTCGTCGCGCTCGACCACCCCGCCGCGGGCGAGTCCTCCTACGAAGAGCTGATCGCGTCGTCCGAGGCCGAGCCGATCGACGAACCGGTCACGCTCGACGACCTCTGCCTGATCATGTACACCTCGGGCACCACGGGACGGCCCAAGGGCGCCGTGCTGACCCACGGCAACCTCACCTGGAACACGGTGAACGTGCTGGTCGACGTCGACCTGGCCAGCGACGAGGTGACGCTGGTCGTCGCGCCGCTGTTCCACACCGCCGGGCTGAACATGACCTGCCTGCCCACGCTCGTCAAGGGCGGCACGGTCGTCATCATGTCCGCCTTCGACGCCGCCGAGGTGCTCGACCAGGTCGAGACCCACCGCGTCACCTACATGTTCGGCGTTCCCACCATGTACAACGCGATCGCCGCCTGCCCGCGTTGGGAGGGGGCGGACCTGTCCAGCCTGCGGCACGTCAACTGCGGCGGGGCGCCCGTGCCGGAGTCGACCATCCGCACCTACCAGCGCCGCGGCCTGTCCTTCAGCCAGGGCTACGGCATGACCGAGACCTCGCCCGGGGCCCTGTACCTGACCAAGGAGATGAGCGAGGCCAAGGCGGGCACCGCCGGCGTGCCGCACTTCTTCACCGACGTGCGCGTGGTCGGACCCGGTCTGACCGACGTCGCGCCCGGCGAGAAGGGCGAGGTCGTGATCAGCGGTCCCAACGTCATGCGCGGCTACTGGCAGGGCACCGCGGACCTGGCGCCGGCCTTGGGCCCGGACGAGTGGTTCCACTCCGGCGACATCGCCACACCGGACGAGGACGGCTACATCGCCGTGGTCGACCGCCTGAAGGACGTGATCATCTCGGGCGGGGAGAACATCTACCCCGCGGAGGTCGAGAGCGTGCTGCACGAGCACCCCGCGATAGCCGAGTGCACCGTGATCGGCGTCCCCGACGCCCGGTGGGGCGAGGTGGGCCGGGCGGTCGTCACCGTCACCCCCGGTGCGGAGCCGACCAGCGAGCGCGACGTCCTGGCGTTCCTGCGCGACCGGCTGGCCGGCTACAAGATCCCGAAGTCCGTGGTGTTCGTGGACGAACTGCCCCAGAGCGCCACCGGGAAGCTGTTGAAGAAACTCGTGCGCGCCCGTTACGGCGCGAGCTGACCGCGAGCCGACCCGCGAGCCGACCCTTCCACACGGTCCACAGGAGACACGCGCATGGGCATCACCGCACAGGGCACCGACGGGCTGAAGGCGCTCACCGACACCGACCTCGGCCACACCGGGTGGCTGGAGATCACGCAGGACCGGGTGAACCTCTTCGCCGACGCCACCGACGACCACCAGTGGATCCACGTGGACCCCGGCAAGGCCGCCGACGGGCCGTTCGGCGGCACGATCGCCCACGGCTACCTCACCCTGTCGCTGATCATCCCGCTGTTCACCGAACTGCTGACGATCAACGGCGTGACCATGAGCGTCAACTACGGGCTCAACAAGGTCCGGTTCCCCTCACCCGTGCGGGTCGGTTCGAAGATCCGGCTGCACGGCGCCGTCTCCGCCGTCACCGACGTCAAGGGCGACGGCGTGGAGATGCTGATCGACTTCACGGTCGAGGTCGACGGCAGCGACAAGCCCGCCTGCGTCGCGCAGGCGGTGCTGCGCCACTACACCTGAGGTCCGCGCCGCGGACCGGCAGCACACCCGCCCTCGCAGCGGAGGTACCCATGGCAACGAAGCCGGCCCGTCCCGGGCAGGACCCCAGCGGATCCCGGTCCATCGGCAGGATCGCGGGCACGAGTTTCATCGGCACCGCGATCGAGTGGTACGACTTCTTCATCTACGCCAACGCCGCCGCGCTGGTCTTCGGCACCCAGTTCTTCCCGTCCCTGTCGCCCCTCGCCGCGTCGCTGGCCTCGTTGTCCACGTTCGCGGTCGGTTTCCTGGCCCGGCCGCTCGGCAGCGTCCTCATGGGCCACTTCGGGGACCGGGTCGGCCGCAAGTCGATGCTGGTCACGTCACTGCTGATCATGGGTGTGGCCACCATCCTCATCGGACTGCTGCCCACGTACGACCGGATCGGCGCGTGGGCCCCGATCCTGTTGGTGCTGCTGAGGTTCGTCCAGGGCTTCGGGGTGGGCGGCGAGTGGGGCGGCGCGGTCCTCGTGGCGGTGGAGCACGCACCGGCGTCCCGCCGCGGCTTCTACGGCAGCTTCGCGCAGATGGGCGTGCCCGCCGGGATCATCCTGTCGAACGCGGTGTTCCTCACGATGAACTCGGTGCTCAGCCCCGCGCAGTTCGCCTCGTGGGGCTGGCGGGTGCCGTTCCTGCTCAGCGCGGTCCTGATCGCGGTCGGCCTGTACATCCGCCTGCGACTGGAGGAGTCGCCGCTGTTCCTCGCGGCCAAGCAGGCGCGCACGGACTCGCGGATGCCGGTCGTGGAGCTGCTGCGCGACCACTGGCGGCGGGTCGTGCTGGCGGGGCTGGCGTTCCTGGCCGCCAACACCATCGGCTACATCACCCTGGTCTACGTCCTGTCCTACACCACCGGCCCGCTGCGGATGTCGCGCGGCACGGTGCTGCTGCTCGTGCTGCTCGCGAGCATCGTGCAGCTGGTGGCGACGCCGTTGCTGTCGGCGTTGTCCGACCGGTTCGGCCGCCGCAAGGTATTCCTGGTCGGTGCCGCCCTGTCCGCGCTCTGGTCGTGGCCGCTGTTCGTGCTGCTCGACACCCGCGGCCCGGTGGCGGTGCTGGTCGGTCTGGTGGTCGCGGTGACGTTCCTGTCCGCGATGTACGGCCCGCAGGCGGCCATCGCGGCCGAGCTGTTCCCGACGCGGGTGCGCTACAGCGGCGCGTCGCTCGCGTACCAGCTCAGCGCGATCTTCGGCGGCGGGCTGGCTCCGCTGATCGCGACCTCGCTGTACGCCACGACGGGCACGTCGGTGTCCACCGCCCTGTACGTGGCCGCGATCTGCCTCGTCAGCCTCGTCGCGATGGCGTTCGTGCCGGAGACCCACCGGGCCGGGCTCGTCGATCCCACCACCCACACCTCGTCACCGCAGGAGGCGGTCACATCATGACGTTCGCGCGCAACCAGTGGTACGTGGCGGCTTACGGCCACGAGATCGGGCACGAGCTGTTCGCCCGGACGGTCCTGGGCGAGCCGCTGGTGCTCTACCGCAGCGAGGCGGGCGAGGTGGTGGCGCTGGCCGACCGGTGCGTGCACCGGCGCTACCCGCTCTCGGAGAGCCGGCTCGACGGCGACACGATCGTCTGCGGCTACCACGGCTTCACCTACGACAAGACCGGCAGCTGCGTGTTCGTCCCCGGGCAGGAGCGGATCCCGCGCACCGCGCGCGTGCCGTCCTACCCGGTGGTGGAGCAGGACTCGTTCGTCTGGGTGTGGATCGGTGAGCGCGACCGGGCCGACCGGGCGCTGATCCCGCGCGCGCCCTGGCTGGCCGACCCCGCCTACACGACGGTGTGCGGGATGGAGCCGCTGGCGGCGCGGTACGAACTGCTGGTGGACAACCTGATGGACCTGTCGCACGAGACCTACCTGCACGGCGGGTACATCGGCACGCCCGAGGTGGCGAACACGCCGATCACCACGGAGGTCGACGAGGACAACGGGATCATCTACGTCAGCAGGCACATGGCCGACGCCGCGTGCCCGCCGTTCTACGCCAAGTCCACCGGGATCGAAGGCCGGATCACGCGCTGGCAGGACATCGAGTACCACCCGCCGTGCCTGTACCTGCTGCACAGCCGGGTCGCGCCGGTCGGCGTGCTGCCCGAGGCCGACGGCTCGGACCCGCACGGCTTCCACGTCGAGGTCGTCTACGCCATCACCCCGGAGACCGAGCACACCACGCACGACTTCTGGGCCGTGGCGAGGGACTTCGCGCTCGACGACCAGGAGGTGTCGGACTTCCTGCGCGACAGCAACCGCACGGTGGTGCTCCAGGACGTCACCGCCCTGGACGTGCTGGAGCGCGTGATCCGGACCGAGCCGGAGGGCTACCAGGAGCTGTCGATCAACATCGACACCGGCGGGCTGGCGGCACGGCGCATCCTCAAGCGCATGGCGGCCCCGGCCGGCGAACCCGCGAACGCGGCCGCGCTGTGAGCGACCGGGTCGCGGTGTTGCGCGGTGACGCGGTCTACCGCGTCCACTGGCAGCCGGGCACCGACCTGCTGGTGGGCGTGTGCCACTGCGGAGCCGAGCACGACTCGGAGGATCCGGTGGAACTGTGGGACTGGCTGCTGGCCCACCCGGAGGGCCACGCACCGCCGGCGGTCGTGCCGCCGCCCGCGGTCGACCGGCAGCCGGTCGACGCCCACGTCTGAACAGGAGTGCCGATGACCGCGTCCACCGAGCCACGCGCCGAGGCGGAGCTCGACGTCCTGGTGGAGCGCAAGGAGGTGGTGGCCGACGGGGTGGTGCGGCTGACCCTGCGCCACCCACGTGGCGGGCCGCTGCCCGCCTGGGAGCCCGGCGCGCACGTGGACCTCGTGCTGGGGCCGGACCTCGTCCGCCAGTACTCGCTGTGCGGCGACCCGGCGGACCGCTCGGCGTTCCAGGTGGCCGTGCTGCGGGAGCCGTCCGGCCGCGGGGGTTCGCAGCACGTGCACTCGGCGCTCGTCGAGGGCGGCACGGTACGCCTCCGCGGGCCGCGCAACCGGTTCCCGCTGGTGGCGGCGGAACGCTACCTGTTCATCGCGGGCGGCATCGGCATCACGCCGATCGTGCCGATGATCAGGGCGGTCGCGGCGCGCGGCGCGTCGTGGCGGTTGCTGTACGGAGGGCGGACGCGTTCGTCCATGGCCTTCGCGGGGGAACTGCACGACCGGTACGGGGACCGGGTGGTCGTGCGGCCGCAGGACGAGACCGGCCTGCTGGACCTGGACGCGTTCCTGGTGGCGGACGCCGAGGTCTACTGCTGCGGGCCGGAGTCGCTGCTCGCCGCCGTGGAGCAGCGCCACCCCGCCCGTCTGCACGTCGAGCGCTTCACGCCCAAGGCCGTGGAGGGCGGTCGCAGGTCGTTCGAGGTCGAGTTGGCGCGGTCGGGCCGGACCCTGGTCGTGCCGGAGGACGAGTCGATCCTGCACGCGGTGGAGCAAGCCGGGATCGCGGTGCTGTCCTCGTGCCGCGAGGGGACGTGCGGCACGTGCGAGACGGGCGTGCTGGCGGGCGTCCCGGACCACCGGGACTCCGTGCTGGACGACGGGGAGCGGGCCGCCTGCGACGTGATGATGATCTGCGTGTCCCGGTCGCGCGGCTCACGGCTCGTCCTCGACCTGTGACCGGTGGGACCGGTCCGGCCGCCGCGGTGGGAAGAAGAGACTTTCGGGAACTGTTGTGCGCGAGGGGTCGCAACAGTTTCGCATGCGCTTGTGGCGTGGTGTCCCGCACCGCTAGAACTGGTCGGCCGGTGGTCGATTCGGGAGGGATCGCACATGCGCTCGTTGAAACTCTTGTTACCCGTGTTGATCGCAGGAGCTCTGACCACACCGGTCGCGGCGACGGCCCAAGCCGGACAGGCGGCGGACCCGCCGCCACCGGGGTGGACGACCACCGGCGGACGGCTGGCGTGGACGGCGCCCGCCCCC
>NZ_JBFAAX010000199.1:0-10053 GCF_040639995.1 Actinosynnema sp. NPDC023658
GCGCGTGAAGGAGGGGCGTCCCGCGTCACGACCGCAGGACGCCCCTCCCGACCCGCTCAGCTGCCGCGGACGTGGCGAATCGTGTCCCGGTACCACAACGCGCTGCTCTTCAGGGTCCGGACCTGGGTCGCGTAGTCCACGTGCACCAGGCCGAACCGCTTGTCGTAGCCGTAGGACCACTCGAAGTTGTCCATCAGCGACCACGCGAAGTACCCGCGCACGTCCGCACCCGCGGTGCGCGCCTTGGCCACGGCCGCGATGTGCGAGTCCAGGTACGCCGTGCGGTCGTCGTCGCGGACGAACCCGCTCTCGTCCGGCTGGTCGTCGAAGGCCGCGCCGTTCTCGGTGATGACCATCGGCACGCCCGGGTAGTCCTCACCGATCTGCACCAGCAGCTTGGTGAAGCCCTCGGGGACGATCTCCCAGTCCATCGCCGTCACCGGGCGGCCGTAGCGCACCTCCCGGCAGACCGGCACGCCGTCGGCGTCCTCGGTGTTGCCCGCCTCGTCCACGCCGGAGAACTTCGAGCTGGAGTAGTAGTTCACGCCCAGCACGTCGATGGGCTGCTTGATGATCTCCAGGTCGCCCGGCTCCACCGGGACCTCGACCCCGCGCGCCGCCAGGTCCGCCAGCACGTCGGCCGGGTACTCGCCGCGCACCAGCGGGTCGAGGTAGATGCGGCGGGACAGGCCGTCCGCCCGGCGGGCCGCGTCGCGGTCGGCCTCGCTGTCGGTGGCGGGGCCGGCGTGGCTCATGTTGAGCGTGATGCCGAACTCCATGGGCTCGGTGGCCGCCTCGCGCATCCGCTGCGTGGCCAGGCCGTGACCGAGCAGCAGGTGGTGCACCGCGTGGATCGCCGAGCCGAAGTCCTGCCTGCCCGGCGCCTGGCGGCCCTCATAGTAGCCGAGCATCGCCGAGCACCAGGGCTCGTTGAGCGTGGTCCAGTGGCGCACCCGGTCGGACAGGGCGTCGAACACCAGCATCGAGTAGTCCGCGAACCGGTAGGCGGTGTCGCGGGCGGGCCAGCCGCCCGCGTCCTCCAGCTCCTGCGGCAGGTCCCAGTGGTAGAGCGTGACCCAGGGGTCGACGCCCTTCGCGAGCAGCTCGTCCACCAGCCGGTCGTAGAACGCCATGCCGGGCGCGTTGACCGGGCCCTTGCCGCCCGGCTGCACGCGCGGCCAGGCGACGGAGAACCGGTAGGTGTCCACGCCGAGGGAGCCGATCAGCGCGACGTCCTCCGGCATGCGGTGGTAGTGGTCGCACGCGACGTCGCCGTTGTCGTCGTTGTGCACCATGCCGGGCGTCCGGCAGTAGGTGTCCCAGATGGACGGTCCGCGACCGTCCTCCTCGTGCGCCCCCTCGATCTGGTACGCGGAGGTCGCCACGCCCCAGCGGAACGAGGCGGGCAGGGTGTCGATCGCGGGGTCGAGCCCGACGGTCGACGCCGTGGTGTCGGTGTAACTCTCCACTTGGGGAAACTCCTCTGGAGGTCGGAACCCGTCGTCGTGAACGGGGTTCAGAGCCCGTCGTCGTGGACGGGGTGCAGCCAGCAGGCCACGGTGCGGTCGGCAGGACCCCGGTGGTCGACTGCGCCGTCTGCCCCGTGGCGGACCCCTTGGGGAACGCCGAGCACCGGGACCTCCGCACCGCAGCGCTCCATCGCGTGCGGACAACGTGGGTGGAACGAGCAGCCGGAGGGCATCGACCGCAGGTCCGGCGGTGAGCCGGGGATGCCGGTCAGCTCGCGCTTCGGTCCGCGCAGCGCGGGGAACGAGTTGAGCAGGCCGTGGCTGTAGGGGTGCAGCGGGTCGCGGTAGAGCTCGGCGGAGTCCGCCTGCTCCACGATGCGCCCGCCGTACATGATCGCGATCCGGTCGGAGAACTCGACCAGCAGCGACAGGTCGTGGGTGATGAACACGACCGAGAAGCCGAGCCGCTCGCGCAGCTCGACGAGCTGGCGCAGGATCTGCCGCTGCACCACCACGTCCAGCGCGGTGGTCGGCTCGTCCATGATGACGACCTTCGGCTCCAGCGCCAGCGCCATGCCGATCATCACGCGCTGCCGCATGCCGCCGGAGAGCTGGTGGGGGTAGCTCTCCAGCCGGTCGGCGGAGATGCCGACCAGCTGCAGCAGCTCGCGGGCGCGGGCCAGGCGGGACGCGCTGCTGCTGCGCGGGTCGTGCGCCTTGATCACGTCGGTGAGCTGGGTGGAGATCCGGTGCACCGGGTTGAGCGAGTTCATCGCGCCCTGGAACACGATCGCGGTCTCCGACCAGCGGAACGCGCGCAGCTGCGGCAGCGTCATCCGCAGCACGTCGACCGGGTCGCCGCCGTCGGGGTGGTAGAGCACCTCGCCGCCCGAGATCACGCCCGGTGGCGGGAGGAGCCTGGTCAGGCCGTAGGCCAGGGTCGACTTGCCGCTGCCGCTCTCGCCCGCGAGGCCGAGCACCTCGCCCCGGTAGAGGGTGAGGTTCACGTCCCGGACGGCGTGCACGGCGTCGTCGCCCAGGCCGTAGTCCACGTTCAGGCCGCGGATCTCCAGCACCGCGTCGGTCACGGCGTCTCCCTTCCCTCGGACCCGGCCTTCGTCGCGAGCACCGGCGTGAAGCCGACGCGCATCCGGACCGTGTGGCCGTCCGCGGTCTTGACGTTGGTCTTGCCGCCGCCGCGCAGCCGCGGGCTGACGAACTCATCGATGCCGAAGTTCACCAGCGACAGGGCGGTGCCCAGCAGGGCGATGGCCAGGCCGGCGGGCACGAACCACCACCACGCGCCCTGCGCGAGGGCCTGCTGGCTCTGCGCCCAGTACAGGACCGTGCCCCAGTTCCAGTCACCGCCCGCGCCGACGCCGATGAACGCCAGCGTGATCTCCAGGGTCACCGCGAAGATGACCGTGCCGACGAAGCCGGAGGCGATGACGGCGGTCAGGTTGGGCATGATCTCGAACAGGATGATCCGCCACGTCTTCTCACCGGTGGCCCGCGCGGCCTCCACGTAGTCGCGGCCGCGCAGCGACAACGTCTGCGCCCGCAGCACGCGCGCGCCCCAGGCCCACGACGTGAGGCCGATGAGCAGCGCGATGGTCCACGTGCCGGTCTGCGGCAGGGTCGACGTGATGATGATCATCAACGGCAGGGCCGGGAGCACCAGGAACACGTTGGACAGCGCGGACAGCGCCTCGCTGCCCGCACCGCCGAGGTAGCCGGACGTGACGCCGACCAGAATCGACAGGATCGTCGCCACGAGACCGGCGACGAACCCGACCACGATGACGCTGCGCGTGCCGACGACGACCTGGCTGAAGATGTCCTGGCCGAGGTGGGTGGTGCCGAACCAGTGCGTGGCCGACGGGGGTTGCAGCAGGTCGCTGCTGCGCCCGGACGGGTCGAACGGCGCGATCCACGGACCGACGATCGCGAGCAGGGCGAAGAAGCCGAGGATGACCAGGCCGGTGGTGGCCTTCGGGTTGGCCACGAACCGCAGCCTGCGGCGCTTCACCGGTGCGGCGACGGGGGTCGCGGTGCCGGTGGTGGGTACGACGGTCACGGCTCAGCCCTCCCGTCGGGTGCGCGGGTCGAGCGCGAGGTAGGCCACGTCGGCGAGGAAGTTCGCCAGCAGCACGGACAGCGTGATGATGAGGAAGATGCCCTGCATGAGCGGGTAGTCCTTGGCTCCGACGGCCTGGAAGAGCTGCAGGCCGAGGCCGGGGTAGGAGAAGACGATCTCCACCAGCAGCGTGCCGCCGACGATGAAGCCCAGCGACAGCGCGAAACCGGAGACGTTCGGCAGCAGCGCGTTGCGCGCCGCGTAGGACACCATCACGCGCCGGTCGGACAGGCCCTTGGCGTGCGCGACGGTCACGTAGTCCTCGGAGGCGACCGTGACCATCATGTTGCGCATGGACAGGATCCAGCCCGCCATCGACGAGATCAGGATGGTGAACGCGGGCAGGATGCCGTGCCGCAGCACGCTGCCGATGAACTGCAGGTCGGGGTTGGGCACCAGGCCGCCGTCGTAGGCGCCGGAGGCCGGGAAGAAGCTGTCCGGGCCGGTCAGCAGCGCGATCGCGATCAGGCCGAGCCAGAAGTACGGGATGGACGACACGAACGTCGTGACCGGGATCAGCGCGTCGGCCCACGAGCCGCGCCGCCAGCCGATGCCCGTGCCCAGGGCCGTGCCGATGAGGAAGCCGAGCACGGTCGTGATGCCGACCAGGCCCAGCGTCCACGGCAGGCCGTCGGCGAGCACCTGCGACACCGGCGACGGGAAGTAGGTGAACGACAGCCCGAGGTCGCCGCGGAGCAGCTGGCCGAGGTAGGTGAAGTACTGCTCGACGACGCTCGCGTCCTTGTCCAGGCCGAACAGCACGTACAGCGACTGCACGGCCTCACTGGTCATCTGGCCGCGCGAGCGGGTGATCAGCGCCTGCACCGGGTCGCCGGGGATGGCGCGCGGGATGAAGAAGTTGATGGTGATCGCGGCCCACGCGGTGAACAGGTAGAACGCGAGGCGCTTGAGGAGGTAGCTCACCGCACCTCCCCGTCACCGGTTCCGCCGGGCGTGGCCTCGGCGGGGCGCAGCGTGACCCGGTCGGCCTCGGACAGGTCGTCGCCGTAGAGCCAGCACGCGGCGAAGTGGGCGCTGGAGCTCGCCGTGGCCGTGCCGTCGGGGCCGGTGCCGTCGGGCGTGATGCCGCCGAGGGCGGCGTCGTCCCCGATGGCGAACCGCGGCGGCACCTTCTCGGTGCACACCTTCATCGCGTGCGGGCAGCGCGGGTTGAACCGGCAGCCCTCGGGCGGGTTGATCAGCGACGGGGGCTCGCCGGTGCCGCCGTCCTTCTCCTGCACGGCGGGCCGGTCGGGGTCCGGCGCGGAGTCGATCAGCAGCTGCGTGTACGGGTGCGCGGGCCGCTGGGTGACGGTCTCGCTCCCGCCGCCCTCCACCACGCGCCCGGCGTACATCACGAACGTCTCGTCGGCGAAGTAGCGGGCCGAGGCGATGTCGTGGGTGATGTAGAGGATCGCGAGGTGCAGGCGTTCCTTGAGGTCGCGCAGCAGGTTCAGCACGCCGAGCCGGATGGAGACGTCCAGCATGGACACCGGTTCGTCGGCCAGCAGGACCTCCGGGTCGGCCCCGAGGGCGCGGGCGATGGCCACGCGCTGCCGCTGGCCGCCGGACAGCTCGTGCGGGAACTTGTCGACGTACCGCTCGGGCGGGGTGAGCTGCACGCGGGTGAGTAGGTGGGCCAGCGCCTCCTCCAGCTCCTCGGACGTGCTGCCCGCGTTGCCGTGGATCTTCAGCGCGCGGGTGAGGTGGTAGCGCACGGTGTGCACGGGGTTCAGCGAGGCGAACGGGTCCTGGAAGATCATCTGGACCCGCTTGCTGTACGCCCGGAAGCGCTTGCCGCCCTTGGTCCGCACCGGCTCGCCGTGCAGCCGGATCGCGCCGGAGGTCTGGGGGTGGAGCTGCGCCAGCAGGCGGGCCACCGTCGACTTGCCCGAACCGGACTCGCCGACCAGCGCGGTGACCCGGCCGCGGTGCAGCCTGAGCGTCACGTCCTCCACCGCGCGCACCGAGCGCGTGGTCTTGGACAGCAGCTCTCGCCCGCGCTTGCGGACCGGGAAGTGCTTGGTCAGGCCATCGGCCTCCAGGACCACCTCAGTGGTCCCGGAGGCCGACGGTGCGGTGCTGGTCGTCATGCGGCCGGCTTCAGGTGCATGACGACGTCGAGCGCGTTCTCCAGCGTGGGCTGGACGGGCGCGTACGGGTTGGCCTTGTCCGGCCAGCCCACCCAGTTCTTCGTGCTGTACTGGCCGCCCGCGTTGGCCGCGGAGGTGATGGCGACCGGCATGTCCCGCACGTGGATCTGCTGGAGCTTGTGCAGCGCCGCGTTGCGGGCGGAGTCGTCGGCGGCGTTGGCGTACTCGTTGAGCAGCGCCGTGGCCTCCGGGTTCTCGTAACGGCCGTAGTTGCCGTTGATGCCGCCCTCACCGATCGGCTTGAACAGCGCGCCGTTCATGATGTTCTCGTAGATGTCGTACGGCGTGGGACCGTTGTTGGTCCAGTGCAGCGCGGCCTGGAAGTCACCGGTGTCGAGCGCCTTGCTCCACGCGTCGGCGTTCGGCAGGTCGACCGTCGCGTTGATGCCGATCTTGGACACGTTGTCCTTGATGATCTCCAGGTTCGTCACGTAGTCCGACCAGCCGGACGGCACGGTCATCTTCAGCGTGACGGGCTTGCCCGACGGGTCCTTCAGCTTGTCGCCGTCGAAGGTGAACCCGGCGGTGGTCAGCTCCTTCTTCGCGCCGTCGACGTCGACCTTGAGGGTCTTGTCCTTGAACTCGGGCGCGATGTAGGAGTCACCGGCGGGGGTCGGGATGCCGGTGATGTTGTCGACCTTCGGGTAGAAGTACCCCGCCTCGCCCTGCGTGAAGATGTCGTCGCGGTTGATCACCATGTTGACCGCGCGGCGCAGGGCCGCGTTGTCCCACGGCGCGGCCTTGGTGTTGAACCACAGGCCGTGGATGCCGAGCACCGGCGGGAAGTAGAGCTTGTAGTGCTCGGGGTCTTTCGAGGTGTAGACGGCCTCGTAGTTCGGGATGAACACGAAGCTCCACTCGGCCGCGCCGGTCGCCAGGGCGGTGGTCTGCGCGTTGTTGTCGCTGTAGGAGGTGTAGCGGACCTCCTTGACCTTCGGCAGCTCCTGCCAGTACGAGTCGCGCACGGTCAGCGTGACCGTCTGCGGCGTGAACGACTTGAGCGTGTACGGGCCGCTGCCGACCGGGGTCTTGACGGTCTCCGTGTTCGGGTCGGAGATCGTCGACCACACGTGCTTGGGCACGATCAGCTGTTCGAGGATCTTCTTCTGGTTGACGAACTGCGACCTCGGGAAGCCGACCTCGACCTTGTTCCCGGACGTGGAGATCGCGTCGTAGGGGACGGAGTCGACGTTGAGGCCGGGGTTCTTCTTCAGCAGCTCGAAGGTGAACGCCACGTCCTCGGCGGTCAGCGGCTTGCCGTCCGACCACGTCGCACCGTCGCGGACGGTCAGGCTCAGCTTGCTGTAGTTGTCCGACCACTCCCACTCGGTGGCCAGCCACGGCTTGGGCTTCTCCGTGGGGTTGGTCTCGTTCACCATCGCCAGCGGCTCGAAGATCAGCCGCCGGTAGCCGAGCGAGCTGGCCGCGGACGTGTTGAGGAACGGGTTGTTGTTCTCGGTCTGCGGGCCGTTCGGCATGCCGACGTTCAGCACACCTTCGTTCGTGCTGTTCGCACCGGGGTTCGAGGTGGAACAGGCGGCCGAGAACAGCAGTGCTGCCGCGACGGCGAGAGCGGACGTTCGCCTGAGTCGCATGGGTTCTCCTTGTCGGGCGGGGGAAGGGCGAGCGCTCGTTGGTGCGGGCCGCGCGTGCCATCGCGGCTGGGACGCTGGGGGCGTCCTCGTGTCGTTGCAGACTCAACCCCGGTGAGACAAGTCACGTCAATCACGAACAGGTTACAAACTTAGACTAATTTTAAGTCGCAAACTAAGGTCCGTGGCGTGGCTCCGAAGCGCACCACCGTCCGCGACCTGCGTCGGCAGAACCGGTCGACGCTGCTGTCGACGCTGTTCTTCGACGGGCCTTTGAGCAGGTACGAGCTCTCCCGGCTGTCCGGGCTCTCGGCCGCGACGGTGTCCAACGTGACCGGCGAGCTGGTCGACGACGGGCTCGTGGTGGAGGCCGGGTCGGTCGACTCCGACGGCGGACGGCCGCGCGTGCTGCTGCGGGTCAACCCGGCGTTCGGGCACGTGGTCGGGGTCGACGTCGGTGAGACCGGGATCAAGGTCGAGCTGTTCGACCTGGCGCTGACCCAGCTGGCCGCGTTCGACCACGCGCTGTCCCCGTCCTCCCCCGCCGCGGTGGCGTCGTTGATCGCGTCGGCGGTCCGGGACGTGGTCGACGCGGCCGGCGTCCCGGCATCGACCGTGCTCGGCGTCGGGATCGGCGTTCCCGGGACGGTGGAGCAGGGCGCGACGGCGGTCGTGCACGCGCCGACGATCGGGTGGGACGGCGTGCGGCTGGAGGAGCTGGTCGCCTCGGCGTCGGACTCGGCGTGGCCGCTGTACGTGGAGAACGGCGCGAAGACGCAGGGCCAGGCCGAGATGTGGTTCGGCGCCGGGCGCGGTGCGCGGCACGTGGTCATAGTGCTCATCGGCTCCGGCGTCGGCGCGGCGGTCGTCACCGACGGTGGCGTCTACCGCGGTGCCACCAGCTCGGCGGGCGAGTGGGGGCACACCACCATCGTGTACGGCGGTCGGCCGTGCCGCTGCGGTGCGTCGGGGTGCCTGGAGGCGTACGTCGGGGCCGAGGGCATCCTCGACCGGTACCGCAAGGCGCGTGGCCGTGCCCTGGCCGGGACCGACGAGCAGTCGACCGTGCACGCGCTGATCGAGGCCGCGGCCGGGTCGAAGACGGCCGCCCGCGTGCTGGAGGAGACCGCCGGTTACCTGGGCGCGGGCATCGCCAACCTGGTGAACCTGTTCAACCCCGAGCGGATCGTGCTGGGCGGGTGGGCCGGGCTCGCGCTGGGCGCGCACCAGCTGGACCGGATCGTGGCGGCGACGCGCGCGCACGCGTTGCGGCACCCGTACGAGCAGATCTCGATCGAGCTGGGCCGACTGGGCCCGGACGCCGTCGCCGTCGGCGCCGCCACGCTGCCGGTCGCCGCGCTGCTGGACCGTGCCGCCGACCCGCGCAAACCCGCGCCCCGCGTCGACCTCGCCGCACCTGAGCGTTCAACTCAGGTGTCCTGAGCGTAGGACTCTCGCGCTCTGGGCGTAGGACTCTCGCGAGAGTCCTACGTTCGCGTCGCGCGTGTCCTACGTCCGGAACGGGTGAGTTGAACGTCCGGGTGGTTGACAGCGGCGGTGGTGGGGGCTGAGGCTGGTCGGGAGAGCGCTCTCCGACGCAGGGGGTTGTGGTGGACGCGGTGGATCGGGACCGGCTGGTCGGCAAGTTGGACGTGGCGCGCAAGGTTCGGCTGCTGACCGGGGCCGCGGGCTGGCGGACGCACGACGAGCCGGACATCGGCCTGCGCCCGATCGTGGTCTCCGACGGCCCGATCGGGGTGCGCGGCCAGGGGTGGGACGAGCGCAGCACGTCGCTGGCCCTGCCCTCCCCCACCGCCCTCGCCGCCACCTGGGACGTCGACCTCGTGCGCGGGCTGGGCGTGCTGCTGGCGGCCGAGGCGCGGCGCAAGGGCGTGGACGTGCTGCTCGCGCCGACGCTCAACCTGCACCGGTCGCCGTTCGCCGGTCGGCACTTCGAGTGCTACTCCGAGGACCCGGTGCTGACCGCGCGCATCGGGGCGGCCTACATCACCGGCGTGCAGGACGGCGGCGTGGCGGCGACCGCCAAGCACTACGTCGCCAACGACTCCGAGACCGAGCGCCTGACGCTCGACGCCGAAGTGGACGAGCGCACGCTGCACGAGGTCTACCTGCTCCCGTTCGAGGCCGCCGTCGAGGCCGGGGTGTGGGTGGTGATGTCGGCCTACAACGGCGTCAACGGCACCACCATGTCGGAGAGCCCGCTGCTCGACGAGCCGCTGAAGGGCTCCTGGGGCTTCGACGGGGTCGTCGTCTCCGACTGGGGCGCGACCCGGTCGACGGTGGCGTCCGCGCGCGCCGCCCAGGACCTCGCCATGCCCGGACCCGACAGCCCGTGGAACGACCTGGTCGCCGCCGTCGAGAGCGGGGAGGTGCCGGAGAGCGCGCTGGACCTCAAGGTGGAACGGCTGCTCCGGCTGGCCGCCCGGGTCGGCGCGCAGAACGGCTCGCAGCCGGCGCGACCGCGCGTCGACGCCCCGCTCGACCTGCTGCGCGAAGCCGTCGCGGCGAGCACCGTGCTGCTGCGCAACGACGGCGTCCTCCCGCTGTCCCCCGGCGTGAAGGTCGCCGTGCTCGGCCCGAACGCCGCCACCGCCCGCATCCAGGGCGGCGGCAGCGCGGGCGTCTACCCCGAGTCCGTGGTGTCGTTCGTCGACGGCCTGGCCGAGGTCACCGAGGTCGCG
>NZ_JBFAAX010000200.1:0-9998 GCF_040639995.1 Actinosynnema sp. NPDC023658
GCTCCGCCGCGCCGACCGCCTCGGAGTCGGCCACGCCTCCCGCGCGCGGTGACAAGGAGCCGACGGAGACCGCCGGTTCCGCCGCGCCGACCACGACCGCCCAGGGCCGCCCGGCCCCGGCGCTGGAGGGCCAGCCGGCGACCACCACCCCGGCCGCCGACCCGTCGACGCCGGCCGCCGACCCGTCCGCGCCGCCGGCCGAGGAGCAGAAGCCGCAGGTCGACTGCCGCGCGGTGTTCCAGGGCCAGTACTCCGACGACCCCACCAAGGCCATCGAGGAGTCCCGCACCTGCCGGCAGGACCCGCAGCTGACCACCCTGGACGCGGAGACCGTGTCCCAGGCGCTCAACGCGTTCACCTGCCCGACGATCGACCCGCTGATCGGCAACGACGACCCGGCGCTCCCGCTGCTGACCTGCAACCAGGACCGCACCGAGAAGTACGTCCTGGCCCCGGTCACCCCGCCGACCGACGGCAGCGTCAAGGACGACGACTTCAGCCTGTACTCGCGGCTGACCGGTGAGGACATCGACAACGCGGTGTCCGGCACCGACCCGCAGGGCGCCGGCTTCGTGGTCGACCTGACCTTCAAGGGCGACGGCGGCAAGAAGTGGGGCCAGTTCACCTCCGCGAACGTGTCCCAGCAGGTCGCGGTCGTGCTGGACAGCCAGGTCGTGTCCGCGCCGAACATCAACGAGCCCATCCTCGGCGGTTCGACGCAGATCAGCGGCAAGTTCACCCAGGCCGAGGCGACCAGCCTCGCCAACGTGCTGAAGTACGGCTCGCTGCCGCTGTCGTTCGAGGCCTCCGAGGCCGAGACGGTGTCCGCGACCCTCGGCCTGGCCTCGCTCGAGGCCGGCCTGATCGCCGGCGGCATCGGCCTCGCGCTGGTGTTCGTCTACTGCCTGTTCTACTACCGCCTGCTCGGCGTGCTGACGATCCTGTCGCTGGCCCTGTCCGGCGTGGTCGTCTACGCGGTGCTGGTCCTGCTCGGCCGCTGGATCGGGTTCACCCTCGACCTCGCGGGCATCGCGGGTTTCATCGTGTCGATCGGTATCACCGCGGACTCGTTCGTCGTGTTCTTCGAACGGCTCAAGGACGAGGTGCGCGAGGGCCGGACGTTCCGGTCCGGCGTGCCGCGCGCCTGGGTCCGCTCGCGGCGCACGATCCTGTCCGCGGACGCGGTCAGCTTCCTCGCCTCGGCAATCCTGTACGTCATCGCCGTCGGCCAGGTGAAGGGCTTCGCGTTCACCCTGGGCATGTCGACCGTGCTCGACCTGGTCGTGGTCTTCCTCGTGACGCACCCGCTGGTCAGCATGGTGTCCAAGTCCAAGTCCCTGTCGAGCCCGAGGCTCTCGGGCCTGGGCGGGGCCGTCCAAGCCGCCGTCAACGACCGCGCGCTGTCGGGTGCGAAGAGCACCGCTGTGAAGGAGGTCTGACGTGGCCGAGACGAAGAAGGCCGGCGTTTTCCAGCGGCTCTACGTCGGCAACGGCGCGTTCGACATCGTCGGCAAGCGCAAGCGCTGGTACCTGCTGTTCGGCCTGATCCTGCTGATCTGCCTCGCGTCAATCGTGTTCCGGGGCTTCAACCTGGGCATCGACTTCACCGGTGGCACGCGGGTGCAGCTGCCCGCGACCAGTTCGTCGGGCACGATCAGCGTCGACGCGACCCGGGACGCCTACGAGAAGGCCCTCGGCAGGGAAGCCGCCGCGGTGCAGACCGTGGGCACGGGCGACGCGGCCACCATCCAGATCCGGTCGGAGGCGCTCAACGCCGACCAGGTGGCCAAGCTCAAGACCACCCTGAACGACGACCTCAAGCCCAACGGCGGCACCTCGGCCATCAGCGACAGCGCCGTCTCCGCCTCCTGGGGCGGTGAGATCACCAGCCAGGCGCTGATCGCGCTCATCGTGTTCTTCATCGCGGTGATGATCTTCCTGGCGCTGTACTTCGAGCTCTCGATGGCGATCGCCGCGCTCGTCGCGGTGCTGCACGACGTGGTGATCACGGCGGGCGTGTACTCGCTGGTCGGCTTCGAGGTCTCACCGGCCACGGTCATCGGTCTGCTCACCATCCTCGGCTTCTCGCTGTACGACACGGTGGTCGTGTTCGACAAGGTCCGGGAGAACACCCGCGGCCTGCTCGGCCTGACCCGCCGCACCTACGGCGAGGCCGCGAACCTGGCGGTCAACCAGACCCTGATGCGGTCGATCAACACCTCGTTGATCGCGCTGCTGCCGGTGCTGGGCCTGCTGGCGATCGGCGTGGGCCTCCTCGGCGTCGGCACCCTGAAGGACCTGGCGCTCGTCCAGCTGACCGGTATCGCGATCGGCGCGCTGTCGTCGATCTTCATCGCGACCCCGGTCGCGGTGGACCTGAAGATGCGCGACGCCCGCTACAAGGCGCAGGCCGCGCGGGTGCAGGCGCGGCGGGACAACCTGGCCCGCAAGGCCGGCGGCGAGGCCGTCACCGGTGGCGACATCATCGAGTCGACCGACGACGAGTCGGTGGCCGCCGAGGTGCGCAGGGAGAAGGCCATGGCGGCCGCGGCGGGGGCACCCGCGCGGACCGGCAAGGCAGGCGACGCGCGGCGCCGCCCGACCGGCAAGAAGCACCGTTGAAGCTGGACCGCGCCCTAGGGCTGCTGCGTGTGGTCCCGGACTTCCCCCGACCGGGGGTCGTCTTCCGGGACCTCACGCCGGTCCTCGCGGACCCGGACGCGCTGCGCGCCGTGGTCGACGCGTTGCAGGACAAGATCCACCCCGACACGCAGGTGGTGGCCGCGATCGAGTCGCGCGGCTTCCTGCTCGGCGCCGCGCTCGGCTACGGCTGGCACTACGGCGTCGTGCCGCTGCGCAAGCCGGGCAAGCTGCCGGCCGTGGCCCACCGCGTGTCGTACGACCTGGAGTACGGGTCGGCCACCCTGGAGCTGCCCGCCGAGGCCGTCGTGCCCGGTCAGCACGTTGTCGTGGTGGACGACGTGCTGGCGACCGGCGGCACCGCGGCCGCGGCGTGCGAGCTGGTCGAACGCGCGGGCGGTGTCGTGACGGGCATCTCGGTCGTGCTGGAGATCCCGGGTCTGGGTGGTCGGGAGCGCTTGGCGGGCCGTGACGTGAACGCGCTGCTCACCGTGTGACGTTGCGCTTCGGTACGTGACTTTGCGTGTCGGGTTGTGACAGTGCGTGTTGTTCATCACTGTTCACGCTGGTGAAACGTGGTCCTGGAGCGACCGGTCGGGCTGAATGACAGGTGCTGCTCACCGTGTGAACCGCACCGCTCATCGGGTCGTCGACGAGGTCCGTCGCGCAACGGAGTTATCCTCGGTTCCTAGACCCGAGGAGCGTGGTTGAGCCAGGACACCGAACCCGCCCAGTCGTCGCAACCCGTGCCCGCACGGCCGCCGTCCGCGACGAGGCGCGTGCGCGCGCGGTTGGCACGTCGGATCACCGCCCAGCGCGCCGCGCCGGTGAAGCAGGTGCTCGAACCGCTGGCCGCCGTCCACCGCGACCTGCACCCGAAGGCCGACCTGGCGCTGCTGCAGCACGCCTACGACGTGGCGGAGGAGAAGCACCGGCCTCAGCGGCGCAAGTCGGGCGACCCCTACATCACCCACCCGCTCGCGGTGGCGACGATCCTCGCCGAGCTGGGCATGGACACGACCACGCTGGTCGCCGCCCTGCTGCACGACACGGTGGAGGACACGGACTACTCGCTGGACCAGCTGCGCGTCGACTTCGGCAACGAGGTCGCCCTGCTGGTGGACGGCGTGACCAAGCTCGACAAGGTCAAGCTGGGCGCGGCGGCCGAGGCCGAGACCATCCGCAAGATGGTCATCGCCATGGCCAAGGACCCGCGGGTGCTGGTCATCAAGCTCGCGGACCGGCTGCACAACATGCGCACCATGCGGTTCCTGCCGCCCGAGAAGCAGGCCCGCAAGGCCCGCGAGACGCTGGAGGTCCTCGCCCCGCTGGCGCACCGCCTGGGCATGGCCACGGTGAAGTGGGAGCTGGAGGACCTGGCGTTCGCGATCCTCCAGCCGAAGAAGTACGACGAGATCGTGCGGCTGGTCGCGAACCGCGCCCCGTCCAGGGACACCTACCTCGGCGGCGTGATCACCGAGCTGTCCCAGCAGCTGGAGGGCGCGCAGATCAAGGCCAAGGTCGAGGGCCGGCCCAAGCACTACTACTCGATCCACCAGAAGATGATCGTCCGCGGTCGGGACTTCGACGACATCCACGACCTCGTCGGCGTGCGCATCCAGGTGGACGAGGTCCGCGACTGCTACGCCGCCATGGGCGTGGTGCACGCGCTGTGGCAGCCGATGCCCGGCCGCTTCAAGGACTACATCGCGCAGCCCCGGTTCGGGGTGTACCAGTCGCTGCACACGACGGTCATCGGGCCGGACGGCAAGCCGCTGGAGGTGCAGATCCGCACCTACGACATGCACCGCACCGCCGAGTACGGCATCGCGGCGCACTGGCGGTACAAGGAGACGCGCGGCACGCACAGCGGCAAGGGCGTCGAGGTCGACGAGATGGCCTGGATGCGGCAGCTGCTGGACTGGCAGCGGGAGGCCGCCGACCCCGGCGAGTTCCTGGAGTCGCTGCGCTTCGACCTGGCCGCGCGGGAGATCTTCGTCTTCACGCCCAAGGGCGACGTGGTCACGCTGCCGACGGGTTCCACGCCGGTGGACTTCGCCTACGCCGTGCACACCGAGGTCGGGCACCGGTGCATCGGCGCCAGGGTGAACGGACGCCTCGTCGCGCTGGAGCGCAAGCTCGAGAACGGCGAAGTGATCGAGATCTTCACGTCCAAGGCCGAGGGTGCGGGCCCGTCCCGCGACTGGCTGTCCTTCGCGGCCTCGCCGCGCGCCAAGGCGAAGATCAAGCAGTGGTTCGCCAAGGAGCGCAAGGAAGAGGCCATCGAGGTCGGCAAGGACGCCATCGCGAAGGAGGTCCGCCGCGTCGGGCTCCCGCTGCAGCGGCTGGTCTCCGCCGACTCGATGGGCGCGCTGTCGAAGGAGCTGCACTACCCCGACGTGTCGGCGCTGTACGCGGCGGTGGGGGAGGGGCACACCTCCGCCCGGCACGTGGTGCAGCGGCTGGTCGCGCAGCTCGGCGGGGTCGAGCACGCCGAGGACGAGCTGGCCGAGCGGTCCACGCCGTCCACCGTGGCGCGGCGGCGGGTCACCGGTGACGCCGGTGTCATCGTCAAGGACGCGGCCGACGTGTGGGTCAAGCTGGCGCGCTGCTGCACGCCCGTGCCCGGTGACGACATCCTGGGCTTCGTGACCCGCGGTGGCGGGGTGTCGGTGCACCGGACCGACTGCACGAACGCGGACGAGCTGCTCAAGACGCCCGAGCGGTTGCTGGACGTGGAGTGGGCGCCGTCGTCGTCCTCGGTGTTCCTGGTGGCGATCCAGGTGGAGGCGCTCGACCGGCACCGGCTGCTGTCCGACGTGACGAAGGTGCTGGCCGACGAGAAGGTCAACATCCTGTCGGCGTCGGTGACGACGTCGCGGGACCGGGTGGCGGTGAGCCGGTTCTCGTTCGAGATGGGCGACCCGAAGCACCTCGGTCACGTGCTCAAGGCGGTGCGGAGCGTGGAGGGCGTGTACGACGTGTACCGGGTGACGTCGGCGTCGTAGCGGGTCCGGATTTTCGATCGCGGGTCCGCAGACCGGCAACCGCGGGTCCGTGGTTGCCGGCCCGCGGTTGCCGGTGCCGGCTGTCGGTTCGTGGTTGTGGGTGCCGGTTGTAGGTCCGTGATCCGTGGGTGCCGGCTGCACGTGGGTTCGGGGTGCGTGGCGGTGTGCCCCTGACCTGGGTCGCTCGGGACCTGATGGGTTTCGACGGGGGCGCGCGCGTCAGCGAAACGTCATCGCGTGATGCGACCATCCGGCATGTCGGCCTTCGCGCCGACGGGGAAGACGCAGGGGCCCGACACCCCTCTCCCGGGTGTCGGGCCCCTGCGTGTCCGCCTGCCGGCTCGGTGGCCGGGTCGGGCGGGAGGCGGGTCGGCGCTAGGCGACCGTCACCGACTCGAACTTCACTTCCTTGTTCGGCTTGCCGCCACCGGGCGACGGGTCGAACGAGCCGTCGTGGCCGGCGCGCGCCACCTCGTCGATCAGCTTCAGGCCGGCCTCGTCCAGGCTGCCGAAGACCGAGTAGTCGGGCGACAGCTGCGCATCGCCGTAGACGATGAAGAACTGGCTGCCGTTCGTGCCCTTCTTCGTCGTCTCGTCCGTGCCGGCGTTCGCCATGGCCAGGTAGCCGCGGCCGTAGGTCAGCTCGGGCCAGGTCTCGTTGTCGAACGCGTAGCCGGGGCCGCCGGAGCCGGTGCCGGTCGGGTCACCGCACTGCAGCATCTGCAGGCCCTCGGTGCCGATGCGGTGGCACGTGCTGCCGTCGTAGTAGCCCTGCTTGGCCAGGCTGATGAAGCTGTTCACCGCGCACGGCGCCAGGGCGCGGTCCAGGGTCAGCTTCAGCTCACCGATGTTGGCCTTGATCGTGGCGGTCGCCGTGCCCGACGCGGGGGCGCCGGCCTCGGGGGCCTTCGTGCCCTCCTTGGACGCGGGCTCGGTCGACGGCCGGTACTCGCACGTCGCCGGGTCCGCGAGCGGAGTCGGACGGGTCGGCAGCGCCTTGACCTCGGTCGGGATCTGGATCGGGGCCGGGGTGGTCGAGCTGGCCGCGGCGTCGTCCCCGCTCTTGGAGAAGTCGGTCGTGGCGAGGAAGTACGCACCGCCCGCGACCACGACGACGACGACCGCCGTCGCGACCACTGCGATCACCCGGCGCCGCTTCGCGCGCTCCGCCCTGCGGACGAGCTGGCGTTCCAGCTTCCGCTTGGCCTGCTCGCGGCGCTGCACGTTGGTCGGCACCTGCAACCTCCCTGATCTCTGCGTCGACGGCGACGATCGGTGAGCAGTCTAGGGGGCGCGTATATAGCCGGCGTATGCCGGATAGGCTGGTGAGGGGGTCCACAGGGATCCGTTGTCGATCCGTTGCCGTCGAGAGGTGATCCCGTGCTCGTGATCGGGTTCCCGACCGGCGCCCTCCAGGCCAACTGCTTCCTGCTGGCCACGGGTGCCGGCGGGCCGTGCGTGGTGGTCGACCCCGGCCAGGACGCGGCCGAGCCGATCGCCGAGGCGCTGCGCGAGCACCGGCTCTCCCCGGTCGCGGTGCTGTTGACGCACGGGCACTTCGACCACACGTTCTCCGTCGCGCCCGTCTGCGACGGCAACGACATCCCGGCGTGGATCCACCCCGACGACCGGGAGATGCTGGCCGACCCGCTCAAGGGCATCAGCGCCCAGTCGAGGGCCTTCTTCGGCGGCGACCTGGAGATGCGGGAGCCGCGCGAGGTGCGCGAGCTGATCGACGGCGCCGAGCTCGACCTGGCCGGCCTCCGGCTGACCGTCGACCACACACCGGGCCATACCGGCGGGTCGGTGATGTTCCGCGCCGGCACCGAGGAGGGCGGACGGCTCGTGCTGTCCGGCGACACCCTCTTCGCCGGCTCCATCGGACGCACCGACCTGCCGGGCGGCGACCACCGCGAGATGCTGACGTCCTTGCGCACCAAGGTGCTGACGTTGGCGGACGACACGGTGGTGCTGCCCGGCCACGGGCCCACGACGACCATCGGCCGCGAGCGCGTGAGCAACCCGTTCCTGCTGGAGCTGGGCTCACCCGACGACGCGCCGGCCGCACCGCACCGAGGACTGTGAAAACCGTGACCACGTTCTCCGCCCCCAAGGGCGTGCCCGACTACTTCCCGCCGACCTCCGCGCAGTTCCTCGCGGTCCGCGACACGCTCGTGGAGTCCGCGCGCCGCGCCGGCTACGGCTACATAGAGCTGCCCGTCTTCGAGGACACCGCGCTGTTCGCGCGCGGTGTCGGTGAGTCGACCGACGTGGTCAGCAAGGAGATGTACACCTTCACCGACCGCGGCGGCCGGTCCATCACGCTGCGGCCCGAGGGCACGGCGGGCGTGATGCGCGCCGTCATCGAGCACGGCCTCGACCGCGGTCAGCTCCCGGCGAAGCTCGTGTACGCGGGCCAGTTCTTCCGCGCCGAGCAGCCCCAGGCCGGGCGCTACCGGCAGTTCCACCAGGTCGGCATCGAGGCGATCGGCGTGGACGACCCGGCCCTCGACGCCGAGGTCATCTCGGTGGCCGACGCGGGGTTCCGGGCGTTGGGGCTGACCGGGTTCCGGCTGGAGATGACGTCGCTGGGCGACTCCACGTGCCGCCCGCAGTACCGGGAGAAGCTCCAGGCGTTCCTGGCGAAGCTGCCGCTGGACGAGGAGACGCGGCGGCGGGCCGAGCTGAACCCGTTGCGGGTGCTGGACGACAAGCGGCCCGAGGTGCGGGAGCTCGTCGCGGAGGCTCCGCTGATGGTGGACAACCTGTCGGCGGAGTCGCTGGCGCACTACGAGCAGGTCAAGGGCTACCTGAACGACCTCGGCGTGAAGTTCGTGGAGAACCCGCGGATGGTGCGCGGCCTGGACTACTACACCAAGACGACGTTCGAGTTCGTGCACGACGGGTTGGGCGCGCAGTCCGGCATCGGCGGCGGCGGGCGTTACGACGGGTTGATGGAGCAGCTGGGCGGGCAGCCGCTGTCCGGCGTCGGGTACGGCCTCGGTGTCGACCGGGCGTTGCTGGCGTGCCAGGTCGAGGGCGTGACGCCGGGTGAGGCGTCGCGGTGCGACGTGTTCGGCGTGCCGCTGGGAGAGGTCGCGAAGTCGCGGCTGATGGCGTTGTCGACGCCGCTGCGGGCGGCCGGGGTGCGGTTCGACCTGTCGTACGGTGGCAAGGGGCTCAAGGGTGCGATGAAGGGCGCCGACCGGTCGGGTGCGCGGTTCGCGCTCGTGCTGGGTGAGCGCGACATCGAGGCCGGGGTCGTGCAGCTGAAGGAGTTGGCGACGGGCGACCAGCGTTCCGTGCCGTTGGACGACGTGGTGATCTCCGTGCGGGAGGCGTTGGGCCGGTGAGCGAGCGGATTGCCCTGGACCTGCTCGACCCGAAGTCGGTGCGCAAGCGCGCGCGGACGGTGGCCATCGGTGCGTTGATCGTGGCCGCCGCGTTCGGTGGGTTGCTGGGCCTGCTCGCCGGCCGGACGGCCGGGTTGGTCACCGCGCTGGTGTTCGCCGTGCCGTTGTTGCTGTTGGCGTGGTCGGAGGCGCGGCGGCGCGTGTGGCTGGAGGGCCACGTGCTGTCCGTGCGCGCCTTCGGCACGCGTTCGGTGGACCTGCACACCGCCGATCAGCTGGACCTGCTGGTGACGGACGTGCGCGGGGCGCGGACGGTCGGGTTGTTCGTGCGCGGTGGCGGCAAGGCGATCAACCTGGCGTTGGCGATCTACGCGGGCACCGGTGGTCGGGAGCAGGGCGTGCTGCCGCTGCGGAAGCTGGCCGACGTGCTGGCGGGTCGGGGTGACGCGCCGGGGTTGGTGTTCTCGGAGTTGGTGGTCGCGCAGCTGCGGGCGGAGGCGCGGGGGCTGGCGGCGGCCGACCGTCCGCTGTACCGGCTGGGGTCGATGGCCCCCACGGGTCGGTTGGCGCAGAAGCTGACGCCCGAGGCCATCTCCCGCTTCGTCTCCACCCTGGACCAGCCCTGACCCGCCCTTGACCAGCGTGTCCTACGTCCGGGTCGTGCGTGTCCTGCGTTGAGAACGCGAGAGTCCTACGTTCGGAGCGCGAGAGTCCTACGTTCAGGACACGTGAGTTGAACGCTCAGGACGTGGTTGGTTGGAAGGACAGAGAGAAAAAGAGGTCCTCGCCGGACGGGCAGGCCAGCAGGATGACGGGGAATGCGGCCCGTGCCGTTCCAGCGGGGCGGGGTTCGTGTCATCCCGCCGACCTCCACAAGGGCAACCACACGCGTCAAGGGGGCCGTTCCAGCCCAGGGTGCGGTGGGGAGGGAAGTGCCCCCTTGACACGCGCGGTTGGGCGTACCGAGGTCGGGGGGATGTCGCGAAGCCCTAGGGTG
>NZ_JBFAAX010000201.1:0-9971 GCF_040639995.1 Actinosynnema sp. NPDC023658
CCGCGCCTCCGGCGGCGCGGTCAACGCCCGCTCGGCCGACTCCGCACGCGGCACCGGACGCGGCTGGTCCCCGACTCCGGGCACCGACCGCGTGTCCTGCAACGACGGCAGGCCCCACCCCAGGTCGTGCCAACCGCTCCTGGGCGCGGCGGATGCAGGGGTCAGGGTGGCCGCGCCCAACAGCACGACAACAGCGAGCACCACGGATTTGGCGAACACGCCGGCTCTACGTCTGTTCATTGTCTTCTGTCTCAACCTGGGTGTGGGAGAAGGCGGTCAATGGACGATGCCGAGCAGGGCACCGGGGTCATCGACGGTGTGGTCGTACCTGATCTGATCGGCCGTGCGCACGCCGGAGTACACGCGCACACCCGCGACCCCGCCCTTCCACAGATCGACCAGGTTGCCGCCCCACATGCCCCGGCCCACCACCAGCGGACCGGTGCCGTCGTAAAAGCCTGCCGAATTGACGCAATCGACCTGTGCCTCGTCTTCGTGCTCGGACCCGTCGACGTACAAGCACGCCTGGCCGGTCACCGCGTCGAAGGTCGCCGCGAGGTGGGTCCACTCACCCGGCACGACCGGTGCCGCGCTGCGCACCGTGGTCAGGCAGTCCGCCACGGCCCGGTTGCACGACACGGCGAACGTCCACCGCCCCTCCGCTTCGTTCGCCGCCCTGCGGAAGCCGAGCATGAACGGACTGTTGACCGTGTCGTCCAGACTGACCGCGGTCCGGACGCCCACGGCGTCCGACTCGGTCTTGACCCACGCTTCGACCGTGTACGAGCGATCGGTGCGCAAGTATCGCGGACGCGGCGCGGTGACCGCCGTGCCGGACTGACCCGATAGCGACAGGTTCGCCGCACCGTCCTGCGCGACGAGCGACGCTCCACCGGTCGCGGTGCCCCGGACCAGGCCGGTCGCGCTCCACACACTATCCACATAGCACAGCCCGGCCATCCCGGCGACCTGGCTCGCGGTCAACGCCTGCTGCCACACCCGCACCGAGTCGATCGCACCGTTGAAGGGGTGGATCATCGCACCGAAGTGGTAAGCGCCGACCGTGACCGGCCCGGAAGCGTTCCACGGCGTGCCGGTGAACGACCGCGCACCCATCAGCCTGCCGTCAACGTAAAGCTGCATGCGCTTGGCCTCGTTGTCGTAGACGCCCGTCACCAGCGTCCAGACACCGGCGGCGGTCACCGAGTTGCTCCGATACGTCCACTGCGGCAGCGTGCCCGCCACATCCGCGGCGGTCACGCCGAAGATCCAGGCCTGCACGTCCTTGGAATAGCGGATCGCGAACCCGGGCACGTTCTGACCCGACTGCCCCACCACGGCGTAGTAGCCGTCCAAGTCCTCCAGCTTGACCCACGCCGACACCGTGAACGACTGCGAGGTGTTCACCGCCGGCCCGGTCGAACGGCTGTAACTGTCCACCGCGCCGCTGTAGTGCAGCGCGCTGCCCGACTTGCCGGGCACCCACGACGCGCCGGTGGTGATCAGGTTGTTCTCGTAGCCCGCCCCGTTGTTGCTGGAGTCCGCCGCTGTCGTCCCGGAGTTCTCGTCGAACTTCCAGTAACCTTGCAGCGACTGCACCGGCGCGGGCACATAGGAGCCGGAGTACTCGTCACCCGACGCACCGGTCGCCAACACCTCACCCGCGCCTTCGGCCAGACCGAGCTGCGCACGCGGCGCGGAGGCGGTGGCGAGGTCGTGCGCGTCCTGCGGCGACAGCACCCGCTGCCACGCCTGCACGTCGTCCACCTGACCCGCGAAGTGATCCCCTCGCACACCGTCCCACTTGGCCGCACCGATCACGAACGGCCCGCCGGCGTTCCACAATGGGGTCGCCATGACCGCCGAGCCGGCGGGCTTGCCGTCGACGTAGAGCGACAGCTGCCTGCTGTTCGCGTCGTAGGTGCCGATCAGATGGGTCCAGGTGTTGACGACGGGCACGGCGGTCGCATCGGCGGACGTGGCGCGGTACATGTCGGCGGTGGTGGAGTCGGCGGACTTCGCGGAGATGCTCCACTTGCCGAGGCCGGCCGAGTACTGCAGCCAGAACCCGCTGACCGAACCACCATCCTGGGACAGGACCGTGTACCAGTTGTCGGTCTTCTGCAGGTACACCCACGTCGCGACGCTGAACGACCTGCTGGTGTCCAGCACCGGCCCGGTGGTGGACAGGTAGCCGCCCGGCCGGATGTTGATCCCGCCCTGGACACCGTCCTTGGCGCCGAAGGCGTCGGCCTGGGTCCACGAGCTGCCCCGGCTGTACCCGACGTTCCAGCCCGCTTCAGTGAGCGTCGCGGGGTGGGCGGTCTCGCCGGGGTTGAGTACGGCGACGTTGTCCGAGGCCGTGGATCCGGCCGTGTCGTCCATCGCCCATGCGCCCTTGAGGAACTTCGCCGACGTCAGCGGCAACACGGTGTAGGCACATGCGGCGGTAGGTGCGGTGCCGACGGTGATCAGCGGACTGATGCAGGATCCGTCCGGACCCGGCGTGCCCGCCTTGTTCACCGCACGGACCTTGATCAGGTTCTGCTGGGCGTTGAGTGCGGTGGTCGACAACCGGGCAGTCGCGGAGAGGCGGCCCGAAGTGTCGACGGTCATGGACGCCTGCACGCTCGGCGAACCCTGCGTGGACGGCTCGCTGCCGTCGGTGGTGTAGATGAATCGATCGATGTCGTACAAGCCCGACGTCGCCATCTTGACACCGATGTCGAACGTGGCGGTATCGCCTTGGTTCACCGGAGTGTTCGCGGCGTGCACACTCGGGGCCAACGGGACCGTGGTGTTGACGTAGAACTCGCAGTCCCAGTCCCACCGCGGCGAGGACAACGCGCCGTCCGACACCCGCATGGCCCACTTGTAGACACCATCGGTGGTGATCCAACCCGCCGGCACCTGCACCTGGGCGAGCGCTCCCTGACCGGGGCCAGGCGTGCCGATCCGCAGCTGCGAGGCCGCGTTGTCGTGGTAGGTGTTCGGCACGTCCGCGCCGTACGAGCCGCCACTGGTCGCCACCAGCACGTCGAGGCTGCCGCCGTCGGGGTCGGACACCCACGCCTGCAACTGGGGCGTGCGGGTGAACACGTACGGCCGGTTCCCGCCCTTGACGCACGGCACCGTGCCGTTCTGCATGGAGTGGCCGACGGGGTTGTTGGGCGTGGAGTTGTAGTGCACCTCCAGGTACGGGTTGAGCCCGAACCTGCGCCACGACAGAGTGTCGGCTTCCCGTTCACCCTTGAGCAGGAACGTGGTGGTGCCCCAACTGCCCGACGCCGCCGCCCGCACCGCATCCGTCGCACCGAACTGCATCGAGACGCCAGGCGCCTTGGACTGGTTGACCGTGTTGACCGACGACAGCAACGACCGCGACGTACCCGGCAACGCCGCCCCACCGGGCTGGTTGTCCCACGTGGTGTTGCCGTCGATCCAGCCCGCCAAGTGCAGTTCGGTCGGCTTGGCGTCCGCGCCGCCCCACCACGAGTAGAGCAGCGTGGTGTTCAACGTCGCCCAGTCGACCGTCTTGCCGATGATCGGTTCCGTGTTCATCTGCACGTACGAACGGGACTTCCCCGAGGAGTCCGACGTCTGGTAACCCGCCTTGAGATCGGCCAGGTCACCGGTGCTCGCATCGAAATTCCTCGCCGTACTGCGACCGGACTGCACCACCACGTGGTGGGACTTGCCGCACGCACCGCAGGAGTACTCCGGGTCCAGGAACACCGGGTAACGCGTGTCCGGATCGGCCAGGAACTCCTGGTCCGGGACGATGCTCACGCTCCCGTCGGTCACCTCGACGCCCATCACCGCTCGCTGCGGCTCACGCCGGTCGTCACCGCTGGAGTCCCACATCCGCGTCGCGTCACCGGTGAACACCACCTCACCCGACGCGTCCACGACCTCGAGCAGCGAGCCCCCTGCCCGGCGCTCGACCTCGCGGACACCGGCGTTCGTCGTCTGCGAACCGAACGTGACCTTGCGCAGCTTCGGGTTCCGCGCCGCCTCCGGCGTCTTGACCACCAACACCTCGGAAAACCCGATCACGTCTGCGGTGACCCGCAAGTCCACACCCGGCAGCACCTCGGGGTAGGTCGCGGTCGGGCCATCCAGCACCGGCTCCGGCAGGTCGACCTCCCAGCCCAGCCCGACCTCGACGCCCTGGTGCGCCATCCTGACCAGCGGCCCACGCGCCTCGGACCCCTCACCACCGCCCGACAGCGCCAACTCCACCACCGCGGCCTTCGGCGCCACGGTCCCGTCCGGGCGGCGCTCCAACGTCGTGTCCGCCGCGACCCACCCGCCGTCCCGTCGCACGCGCACCGGCCGCTGGTGCTGGCGCCAGGTGAACGCGCCGTCCGGCAACGCCCAGACCTCGTCGGTCTCCGTCGTCTTCCCGGAGATCAGCACGGACTTGTTCAGGCGCTTGGCCAACGCCTGGGCCGAAGCCTCGTCCACCGCCTCGTCCGCTGCGGCAGTGGGCGCGGGAGCCGCCACCGCTATCGGCTGCGCGACGGCGATGCCGACGAGCGACGCCGCCAACGCGGCCACGAGTCCGTCGCCCCACGGTCTGTTTCCGCGCATGCCGAGTAGAGCCGCCACCAAGAACCCCCCGTACGAGGCAACCCGATGAACGGCTGCCGCAAGATGCGATCGGGCCAGAACTTTGCCTCACCGACCGGATGCACACACTCACCCGAATGGCCTAATCCAGGATCATTGACCCGTTCGGATGAGTCACGTGAATCACAACATCAAGCGACCCGAACCCCGCACTGGCGCTGACCAGGCTTTACGTTCGTCTGCCGGCGACGGGACGTGTCCCGCCGCAAGACGAACGTGAACGCTCGAACTGCTACCGCGTCCGGCCGGGTCGTGCTGGTCGACGGAGCGTTGATCCCCACCCACGACCACGCCACCCACCGCAAGGGCAACTTCAACGCTAAACACCGCCGAGCCGGGGCGCCTCGCCACTTACTACCGCGCACGCCTGGCCGAGCTGCCCGCCCTCATCCGCGTCGTGGCCTGCCTCGAGCACTACCGCCAAGACTGGTGAACCCACTTCTGAACAACGCTCCTGTCCTAGCGCTCACGGTGGACTTCTCGTACGCGGGTTCAGCGACGTGGGTTGACTCCGCATTAATGCGGACCGTTGGTCTTCGGCCCGACGTGATGCGCCCGTCGAGCGTGGAGTGGTGATACTGCTGGGGGACTACTTCTGGTACAGGGGGGATGACGTCGTGGCGATGGAGTTCGTGGAGCCGGTGTTGCTGGCGTTGACCGCGGGCGCGGCGGTAGGCGCGGGTGAGACCGCTTCGACCGCGGTGCAGGACGCTTACCGGGGGTTGAAGATCGCAGCAGGCAAGGTGCTGCGCCGCAAGGTCGCCGACGAGGGTGATGAGTTGGGCACGGAGGCCGCAGTCGAGGAGCGCCTCGCCGAGCCGCAGGTTTACCGCGACGAGCTCGAAGCCGCCTTGGCGGAGGCCGACCCGGACGAGCGGGCCGAAGTCCTGACTGCGGCTCGCACGTTGTTGGAACTGGTCGATCCGCAGGACGTGACGACAGCCAAGTACCAGCTCGAGTTGCGGGACAACCAGGGTGTTCAGGTCGGTGACCACAACACCCAGACCAACCACTTCGGCGCCTGACAGCCGCATGGTGCCGCCTTCGCCCGAGGGGGACGGCCGCTCGACCGCCTCGGCGCGGGAGGGCGGGTTCGACGTGCACGGAAATCTCGGGCCGCAGATCGGCGACCACAACACCCAGCACAACACCATCGCGGTCACCCTGGCGCAGGCGGGGGTGGAGTGGCCCGTGCGCGTCGGTGTGCCGCCGGAGGTGGTTCACCACTTCCAGGACCGGGCGGCGCGCTCGCGGTTGACCGAGGCACTGTCGGCGGGCCGGGCCGCCGTGGTGACCGGTGCCGGGTCCGGCTCAGCGGTGGTCTCCGGGTTGGGCGGGGTCGGCAAGTCGCAGCTCGCGGCCGACTACGCCTGGCGGGTGTGGCACGACCGCTCGTTGGACGTGGCGGTGTGGGTGTCGGCCTTGTCCCGCGACGCCGTCATCACCGCCTACGCCGATGCGGCTCGACAGGTCCTGCGAGAGCAGGACCCCGGTATCGCGGACCGCACCCCCGTGGACGCCGCCCGGTCGTTTCGGGCGTGGTTGGCCGGCACCGATCGCCGTTGGCTGATCATCCTCGACGACGTCCAAGCCCCTGCGGACCTGCGCGACCTACAGCCTCCGCCCAGTCCCTTCGGTCATGTTGTGATCACCACGCGTCGCCGCGACGCCGCCCTCACCGGGGGCGGTTATCGGCTCGTCGAAGTGGGCGTGTTCACCGAACGGGAAGCCTTCGACTACCTCGACGGCGCCCTGCCTGAGGACGCGCGCCGGGGCACCGACCCCGAGCAGTTGCGCCTGCTGGCCGAAGACCTCGGTCGTCTGCCACTGGCCCTGGCCCAAGCGGTGGCGTTCATCGCCGACAAGCCGCTGCTCACCGTCGAGCAGTACCGGCAACGCCTGGCGGACCGGCTCAAGAGCCTGGCCGACGTGATGCCCACACAGGACGACTTGCTCGACGGACACGGGCAAACGGTGGCCGCCACCTGGTCGATGTCCATCGACCTGGCCGAGCAGCTCTCGCCCACGGGTATCGCTCGCCCGTTGCTGGCGCTGGCCGGCCTGCTCGACCCCAACGGCACGCCGCTGGCGGTGTTCACCACCGAGGCCGTCCTCACGCACCTGACGGGGCTCGCCGAGAGCCACGTCGACGCTGAGACGGTGACCGATGCGCTCGCCGTCCTGCACCGACTCAGCCTCGCCACCCTCGACACCACGCGATCAGCCCGCACGCTGGCGGTGCACGCGATGGTGCAACGCGTCGTCCGCGACAACCTCAGCCCGGCGGAACTGCACGCCTCGGCTCACGTGACCGCAGATGCGCTACTGGCCGTCTGGCCGGGTATCGACACCACCGACCCCGACCTGACGCAGGCGCTGCGCTCGGCCACCGGAAGCCTGCACGCCTGCACCGCGCCCACCCTCTGGCAGCCGGAAGGCCACACCCTGCTGTTCCGCGCCGGCGTCTCGCTGGGTGGAAGCGGCCAGGTCGCCGCCGCCGTCGACCACTTCAGCATGCTGCGCCGGCAGGCCGAGGACGAACTCGGCCAGGACCACCGGGACACGTTGCGCGCACGGTGGTATCTCGCCTACTGGCGAAGTGCTGCCGGAGACGTCGCCGGCGCCGTGGCCGAGTTCGAAGCACTGCTGCTCGACCAGCACCGCGTCCTGGGCCCTGATGACCCCGACACCCTCGACACGCGCAACGACCTGGCATCCGGACGCGGTGAGACCGGCGACGCCACCGGCGCCGTGGCGGAACTGGAAGCGTTGCTGCTTGACCAGCAACGCGTCCTGGGCGCCGACCACCCGGACACGCTCGACACGCGGGCCAACATCGCCCGCTGGAAGGGAGAGGCAGGGCGCCCGGCCAAGGCCGCGGCGGAGTTCGAAGTACTGCTGCTCGACTTCCGACAGATCCTGGGGCACGACCACCCCGCCACGCTGATGGTCCGGCACGAACTGGCCTGGTGGACGGGCGAAGCAGGGGACCCCTCCAGCGCCGTCGCGGACTTCGAGGTCTTGTCGGAGGACTACCGGGCTCTGCTCGGCCCCGACCACCCCCACACGCTCACCACCCGCCATAACCTTGCCCGCTGGCGCGGTGAGACCGGGGACAGCGCCACGGCAGCCGCGGAACTGCGTGCCCTCCTCGCCGACCAACAGCGCGTGCTCGGCCCCGAGCACCCCCATACCCTCACCACTCGCCACAGCCTCGCCCACTGGCAAGGCGAGAACGGCGACACCGCCACCGCTACCGCGGAACTCCGCGCCCTGCTCATCGACCAGCAACGCGTACTCGGCACCGACCACCTACAGACCACCGCAACAGACCACAGCCTCGCCTACTGGCAGGGACGTCACACGACGACAAGCGCGGAATCATCCGTGGACCACCTGCCCGCTGACCTGTGATCGCCGTCGACCGAGGAAGCGGTAACCGAACTCCGGGTCGTCACGGTGGGCGTTGAACAACACGTTCGCCCGATACGCCTTGACCAGTTCGCATCGGTGACCGGCCGGGCACGCCACGGTAGTACGGCTGTCGAGCGATGTTCAGGACCCGGCACGTCACCGCGACGGGAATCCCGTCCGCGGCCAGCTCGCTCACCAGCGGGTAGAGCCTTTCCCGGCAGGTTCGCCTGCGACAAGTACGCGGTCGCGCGACGCAGGACCTCGTTTTCCTGCTCGAGCAGCTTGATCCGCTTGCGGGCCTGGCGCAGCTCGGCCGAGCCGTTCCTGCTCACACCGGGTATGACGCCTCATCGGTGTCGGCCTGGCGCAGCCACTTGAACAAGGTCATCAGGCGGCCCCGAACTCCTTGGCGATCTGCTCGACGGTCACACCGATCTCACGGTCACGGGACCCGCACGACATCCTCGCGGAACGCCCGAGGGCAGGGCTCGGGCACAGCGACATCCTCCCAGCTCACCATCACGGCAAGCCAACTCGGATGTCACCAATCCGTGCAGCAGACCCCGCTTCTGAGGGCTCTTCAGCGCGAACTTGGGGCTTTGTGAGTGCTGTATGGCGGGTCCGGTGCCTCGGTTCGACGGCGACTTGGTGGGACTCCGAGGTCCATGGTTGGGGATGCGACGCGCTGCGGTTGCTACGAGCGGACGCTCATCGTGGTGATGATGAACTCCTGAGGCTTTGGCTAGGCTCTGCCCGTGGGTACAAAGCGGCGGGCCGATCACTTGGCCCGAGAGCGGGTACGAGCCGAACAATCTGGTCGGGACCGGTCTATGCCGGTCTCCGTGACCCACTTCTTCTCGTCGCCAGGCCGTCATCCAGAGGCCATCGTGCAGGCCCTGAACGACCTGGAGATCACCGATGTCGTGGTGGGCGAGGAAGTGACCGGCGACGGGTACTGGCATGTCGCGGCGTTCGCCACGTGTCCGTTGACGGTGTCTGAGGCTGGCGGCATCGAGCGTCGGATGGAACAGATCGCCGAGGACGCGGGTGCGGAGTACAACGGTTGGAGGGTCACTCTGACTGCCGGCGAGGAGTAGCGCCTTCGCCGCTGACGTGCTCGTTGGTGGTCTGCGGCTGCGGTGACGACCGTTCTCAGTCGTCGTGGGCGGCATCTTGAGCCTCCTCGCTGGCGAGGATCCGGCGGGCTGCCTCGGCGTAGCGGATGGCTGTGGCGTGGAAAGACCGAAGACCGTCGCGAGGTGGAGTGGATCCGGGCCGTGTTGCAGTGCTTCCTCAAGTTGGCGATCGGATCGGAGCCGGTCGAGCGTGGCGTTCACACCGAGGAAGAGTCGGTTAATGGTGTAGGTGCTCACCGGGCGGGCGTCCCTTGCTGTCCGGCTGGTGAGCAGCAGGTGCCGGTTGGATGTGTCCGGCCAGGGTGGATGGCGTGGATGACTGCCGGTCGTGCGCGGTCCGCCGGCAACGGCTACTACACCATCGTCAGCCACGACAGCGGATTGGCGGCGGATGTCTACGGCGCGTCGACGAGCGACGGGGCGCAGGTCGTGCAGTGGACCGCCAACGGCGGGGCCAACCAGCAGTGGCAGCTGGCCAAGGTCTCGGGCGGCGGCGACCCGGACCCCGGCGGCGGCAGCGGGTGCGGCAAGACCCCGACGCTGCGCAGCGGCACGCACACGATCCAGAGCAGCGGCAAGACGCGCAACTACATCCTGAGGGTGCCCGACGGGTACGACAACAGCCACCCGTACCGGTTGATCTTCGGGTTCCACTGGCGGGGCGGCACCATGAACGACGTCTCCTCCGGCGGGACCAGCGGGACCTCGTGGTCCTACTACGGGATGCAGGAGCAGTCGAACAACAGCGCGATCCTGGTCGCACCGCAGGGCTTCGGCAACGGCTGGGCC
>NZ_JBFAAX010000202.1:0-9921 GCF_040639995.1 Actinosynnema sp. NPDC023658
GGTGGAGCCGCCGGGCCGACCGCGGGCACTACTGGTAGCAGGGCTTCTCGAACTTGAAGTCCTTCGCCGTGGGTCCGGTGAAGAAGTCCTCCACCAGGCCCACCCCGGTCGGGGCCTTCTCGTCCGGCTTGTAGATCAACGTCTGCCGGAACGCGGCGTCGTTGGAGTTGCCGGCGAAGTTGCCCGCGCCGGTGGGCAGCATGCCCTCGTAGTCCACCGAGCCCAGCTGCCGCACGGCCGCCAGCACGCCCGCCCTGGTCAGGTCCTTGTTCCCGGCCGCCTTCTCCAGCGCCGCCTTCAGCGGGTAGGACCACACCCACCCGGACGTGTAACCGTCGTTCGGGGTCACGCTCGGCAGCGCCTCGCGCAGCGCCTTGTGCCCGGGGGAGTCGGTCGCCCACGACTTCCACGGCGCCGACTGGAGGTACAGCGCCTTGATGGCGGGCGCCGCGGGGCTCTGCATCAGGCCCTGGTTCCACGTCGGTGAGGTGCCGATGAACTTGCCCTTGAACCCGCGCGCCGCGGTCTGGCCGATGATCACCGCCGCGTCGGTCGGGCCGGTGGTCAGGACGACCACGTCCGGCTTGTTCGCGAGCACGGCGTCGATCGCGCCGCCCTGGTTGTCCTGACCCGTCTGGGTGACCGCGTCGGAGTACGTCACGCCGCGCTTGTCGGCCGCGATCTTCACGCCCGCCGCCGCGTCGTCGCCGTAGTCACCGGGCAGGTGCACGGCCATCACGCTCTTCGCGCCCAGCTCGTCCACCGCGTAGTCCACCGAGTTCATCGACTCGACGCAGTAGTTCGCGCCCGACTCCAGCACGACCTCCTCCACGCCCCACAGCGACGTCCACGACGCGGGCACGCTCACCATCTGCGCGCTCTCCAGGTCGGGCAGGATCGCCGCGGTCGTGGGCGAGCCCAGCGTCTGCGCCAGGGCCAGGATCTTGCCCTTCATCTCCTGGTACACCTGGTTGTGGATCTGCGGGTTGTACTTGTTGTCCTTGACGTACGTGGTGACGTCGACGTCGTAGCCGCCGATGCCGCCCTTGTCGTTGACGCGCTTCCAGAACGCCTTCTGCGCCTCCGTGATCGGCACCGCCAGCGTCTTGAACGGCCCCTCGGTCAGGTCCGAGATCGACCCGAGGTAGATGCAGCCCCGGTCACTGTGGCCGGTGTCCGGGCAGGGCTCGGCGGTCACACCGAAGTCGACCTTGATGCCGCCCTTGCCCTCCTGCGGTGCCGCGCCGTCGCCGCCGCGACACGCGACGGAGGCCAGCGCCACCACGGAGAGCACCGCGAGCACCGCTCTGTGACTTGCCATCCCATCCACCCTTCAGTACGAGAAAGGCCAGGTGCGCCAGTAGTTGCGGACGCGCACCCAGATACCGAACAGGCCACGTGGTTCGACGATCAGGAACACCACGATCAGCAGCCCGTAGAGGACCGCCTCGACCTGGAACACCGTGACCGCACCGGTCGCGTCGGCGCTGATGAACGGCAGCACCGCGGGCAGCTCCCGGGTGATGCGCGGCAGCAGCGTGATGAACAGGGCGCCCATGATCGCGCCGGAGATGGTGCCCGCACCGCCGATGAGCACCATCGCGATGTACTGCACCGACAGCAGCAGGCCGAACGACCCCGGGTCGAAGAACCCGTTGACCACGAACAACAACGAGCCCGCCACACCGGCGTAGAACGACGACACGGCGAACGCCAGCGCCTTGTACCGGGTCAGGTCGACGCCGATCACGGCCGCCGCGAGGTCCCGGTCGCGCACCGCGGCGAACGCCCGCCCGATCCGCGACCGCACCAGGTTGCGGGCCAACACCGCGAAGATCACCAGCAGCACGAACATCAGCAGGTACAGCTGCTGCGGCCCGGTGAACAGCGCCGACGGCCGGTCCAACCGCACGCCGAACAGCTCCGGCACCGCCGCCGGCCGGCCCACGCCGGGACCGCCGGTCAGCGACGTCCACTCGCGGAACACGTGCTCCCCGAGGAACACCAGCCCCAGCGTCACGATCGCCAGGTACAGCCCGCGCAGCCGGACCGCGATCGGCGCGACGACCAGCCCGGCGAGCCCCGCGACCAGCCCGGACGCCAGCAGCCACACCGGCAGCGACGTCACGCCGAACCCGAGCACCCGCCCGTCCGGGTCACCCGACAGGGCGGCCCCGGTGTACGCGCCGATGGCCAGGAAGAACGCGTGACCCAACGACACCTGCCCCGCGTACCCGGTCGCGATGTTCAGCCCGATCGCGCCGATGGCCGCCACGAACCCGGTGGCCAGCAGCATGAGCAGGTCGTCGGTGACGGCGAACGGCACCAGCAGCGCCACCAGCACCAACGCCCCCGTCCACGCCCGCTTGGGGCGCGTGTTGAGGAACGCCATGTCCTGCGCGTACGAGGTGTACAGCTCCGGACGACCCTTCACAGCCGCTCCACCTCCTTGCTGCCGAACAGCCCGTAGGGCCGCACGAGCAGCACGACCAGCATCAGCACGTACGGCGCGACCAGCGCGAAGTTCGGTCCCAGCCACGGCGCGGCGTCACCCTGGTAGGTGCCGACGAGCGATTCCACGACGCCGACCGCGAGCCCTCCCACCACCGCGCCGCCCAACGAGTCCAGGCCGCCGAGGATGATTGCGGGCAACGCCTTCAGCGCGATCACCCACAGCTGCTGGTCGACGCCGGCGCCGGTGGCCACGAACACCCCGGCCAGCGCCGCCAGCCCGCCCGCGATCGCCCACGACAGCGCGAACACCGAGCCGACCGAGATGCCCTGCGCCAGCGCGACCTCCTGGTCGTGGGCGACCGCGCGCATGGCCAGCCCGACCCGGGAGTAGCGGAAGAACGCGAACAGCACCGCGACCACGACCACCGTCGTCCCGAACATCACCAGGTACCGCTGCTGCACCTCGACGCCGAGCAGCGTCACCGTGGACAGGCCCCACGGGTCGCCCACCTGCCGCACGTCCAGCCCGATGAACGCGTTGGTCACCACCCGCACCACCACGTCCACGCCGATGGTGATGATCGCGACCACGAACACCGGCTTGCCGATCATCGGCCGCAGCACGGTCCGCTCCACGCCCAGCGCCAGCACCGCGATCAGCACCGCCGCGATGGGCACGGCCGCGAAGAACCCGACGTCCGCGGCCAGGTAGCTGACCAGCACCGCGCCCGCCAGCATGAACGCCGGCTGGGCGAAGCTGATCACCCTGGTGGACTTGTAGATGATCACGAAGCCCAGCGCCAGCAGCGCGTAGATCGACCCGGAGCCCAGGCCCCGGATCAACGATTGCAGGAACTCGGTCATCCGCGCCCCCCGGGGTACATGTCCTCCACGAGCTCCCCGAACGCCTTGGCCAGCGCCGAGCGCTTGACCTTCTGCGTCGCGGTCAGCTCGCCGTCCTCGTGGTCCAGCTCCTTCGGCAGCATCCGGAACTTCCGGACCTGCTCCACGGTGGCGAACCGCTCGTTGACCCGCGTGACGACGCCCTGCACCAACTCGCGCACCTCGTCCTTCTCCGCCAGGTCGCGGTAGGTGGTGTAGGAGATCCGGCGCTGCCTGGCCCAGTGGCCGACGGTGTCCTGCTCGATGCCGATCAACGCCACCAGGTACGGGCGCCGGTCCCCGAGCACGACCGCTTCCTTGATGTACGGCGAGGCCTTCAGCGCGTTCTCGACCTCCGACGGCGCCACGTTCTTGCCGCCCGCGGTGATGATGATGTCCTTCATCCGGTCGGTGATGCGCACGTGCGTGCCGTCGACCCACTCGCCCACGTCGCCGGTGCGCAGCCAGCCGTCCGGGGTCATCGCCCGCCGGGTGGCGTCCGGGTCGCGCCAGTAGCCCGCGAACACGCCCGCGTGCCGGGTCTGGATCTCGCCGTCGTCCGCGATCCGCAGCTCCACGCCGGGGTGCGGCTCACCGACCGTGCCGACCTTCACCCGGCCGGGCCGGTTGCCGGTGGCGACCGCGCTGTTCTCGGTCATCCCGTACACCTCGTGCATCGGCACGCCGATGCCCATGAAGAACCGCAGCACCTGCGGCGAGATCGGCGCCGCGCCCGAGGACGCGTACCGGACGTGCCGCATGCCGATCCGGGTCTTCAACGCCCGGAAGCACAGCAGCCAGCCCACGCCGTACTTCAGCCGCGTGGCGGCGGTGTGCCTGCCGCCGTTGCGCACCAGCCGCTCGCCCAGCCCGTCGGCCACCCGGAGCCAGAACCGGGTGGTCACCCGCTTGACCCGGGTGGCGCTCGACGCGCTGATCGTGATGGAGGCCATCACCTTCTCCCAGATGCGGGGCACCCCGAACAGGATCGTGGGCTGCACCTCGCGCAGGTTCGCCTGCACGGTGTCGATGGACTCCGCGAAGTGCACCTGGATGCCGGCCGCCGCGCTGAACCAGGTGGTGAAGATCCGTTCGGCCACGTGGCACAGCGGGAGGTAGGAGAGCGTGACGTCCTCCGGTGACGGCGGCGGCGAGGTGAACCCGCCGCCCTCGACCAGCGACTCGACGGCGAACTCGACGTTGGCCACGGTCAGCATCGCGCCCTTGGGCGGCCCGGTGGTGCCCGACGTGTAGATCAACGTCAGCACGTCGTCCGGCTCGACCTCGCGCATCCGGCGCGCGACCGCGTCCGGGTGGGCCTCGCGGTGCTCCGCGCCCAGCGCCAGGAACTCGTCCCAGGACAGCAGCTCCGGGTTGGTGTAGCGGTGCCGGATGCCGCGCGGTTCGAGGTAGACGATGCGCTCCAGCTCGGGCAGGGAGTCCAGCACGGCCAACGCCTTGTCGACCTGCTCCTGGTCCTCCGCGATGAGCACGCGCGCGCCCGAGTGCGACAGCAGGTAGGCGACCTCGCTCGCCGGGTTCGTCGGGTAGAGGCCGACGGTGGTCGCGCGGACGGCCACCGCGCCGATGTCGGCGTAGAGCCACTCGCGGCGGTTCTCCGAGTGGATCGCGACCCGGTCGCCGGGGTCGACGCCGAGCGCCATCAGGGCGTGCCCGACGAGCTCGGCCTGCTCCCAGTACCGCGCCCAGGTGACCTCGCGCCAGATGCCGAAGTCCTTGGCCCTCAACGCCACCGCGTCCGGGGTGGCCGCCGCCCGGTCGCGCACGCGGGTGACCACGGTCGTGAGCCCGGTCGTCGTCGGGGCGCTCACGCGGTACCTCCCAGGCTGTGGTGGGCCTCGCCCAGGTACGCCCGCACCACGTCGGGGTCCTGCTGCACCTCGGCGGGCGTCCCGGTGCGGATCGGCTTGCCGAAGTCCAGCACCATCACCCGGTCGGCCAGGTCCATCACCAGGCCCATGTCGTGCTCGACCATGATCATCGCGATGCCGAGCTCGTCGCGGACGTCGAGCACGAACCGCGCCATGTCCTCGGTCTCCTCGACGTTCATGCCCGCGACCGGCTCGTCCAGCAGCAGCACCTTCGGCTCCATCGCCAGCGCGCGCCCGAGCTCCACGCGCTTCTGCACGCCGTAGGGCAGCAGGCCGACCGGCAGGCGTCGCCACTGCTCCAGCTCGAGGAAGTCGATCACCTCCTCCACCGCCGCCCGGTTGGCCAGCTCCTCGCGGCGGGCCCGGCCGACCCACGCGAACGCCGACAGCGCCCCGTACCGCATGTGGTTGTGCCGCCCGAGCATCAGGTTCTCCACCACGGTGAGGTGCGCGAACAGCTCGATGTTCTGGAACGTCCGGGCGATGCCCATGGCCGCGACCTTGTGCGGGCGCTTGCCCAGCAGCTCCTCGCCCTGGAACCGGACCGAGCCCGACTGCGGGCGGTACACCCCGGACAGCACGTTGAAGATCGACGTCTTGCCCGCGCCGTTGGGCCCGATGATGGCGAACAGCTCGCCCGCGTCGACGTGGAACGACACGCCGTCCACGGCGGTGACGCCGTTGAACGCGAGCCGCACGTCCCGCACCTCCAGCACGTCGCTCACGACAACCACCGCTTCCGCCGCTTGTAGTGCTTCACGTCGCGGAACGACCGCGCGGCGCCCTCGCCGCGCAGCCCCAGGTAGAACTCGCGCACGTCCTCGTCGGCCAGCAGCGCCGCGGCGGGCTTGTCCATCACGACCTTGCCGGTCTCCAGCACGTAGCCGTGGTCGGAGATGGACAGGGCCATGGTGGCGTTCTGCTCGACCAGCAGCACGGTCGTGCCCGCCGCGTTGATCTTCACGATCAGGTCCCGGATCTGCTGGACCATGAGGGGGGCCAGGCCGAGGCTCGGCTCGTCCAGCAGCAGGTAGCGCGGCTCGGACATCAGCGCCCGGCCGATGGACAGCATCTGCTGCTCGCCGCCGGACAGGTAGCCGGCGCTCTGCCGCCGCCGCTCGCGCAACCGGGGGAACAACTCGTACATCCGGTCCAGGTTCCGCTTGATGCCGCGCGGCCTGCTGTGCCCGCCGACGCGCAGGTTCTCCTCGACCGACAGCTCGGCCAGGATGCGCCTGCCCTCCAGCGCCTGCTTCACGCCCAGCGCGGCGATGCGCGTGGGCGAGGAGCGGTGGATCGGTTCTCCGTCCAGGGTGATGTCGCCGCGGGTGATCTTGCCGTCGTGCACGTCGAGGAGGCCGGAAAGCGCTCGCAGCAGCGTCGTCTTGCCCGCGCCGTTCGCGCCGAGCAGGGCGACGATCCGCCCCTCCGGAACCCTCAGGCTCACGCCGCGCAGCACCAGCATCACGTCGTCGTAAACCACCTCAAGGTTGTTCGCCTCGAGCACCAGGCGCCTCCTGGGGATGTCGGGGAGGCGATCAGTATGACGGCGATCACAGGGTTACCTACCACTGTTCGCAAACCGTGATGAACCAGCTCACGGCATGTTCGGCTTTCACGATTCTGTTGCTCAGTCCTGTGTGGACGGGTGCAGCGGGAGGGGTGCGACTGGTGTAACGGCAGGGGTGCCCGGGTATGCCCCCGGCGACTGCGCCGAGGAATCGTGAGGAGCGTTCGCCACGTATGGACGGCTCGGAGGTGGAGCTCAGGGTGGCGGCAAGGCCGGCCTACCTCTCGACGGTGCGCGCCGTCGCCAGCGCGATCGCCCGGGCGACGCCCGAGCTGGCCATCGACCTGGTCATCGCCGTCGACGAGGCGTGCAGCTCCCTGATCTCGCGGACCCTCGACCCGACCGCCGTCCTGCGCTGCCGGTTCGCCCGGGAAGGTGATTCCGTGCGCTTCCGGGCGGAGGTCCGGTCATCGGCCGTCACCGTTCCCGATCATGACTCGTTGTACTGGCGGGTTGTCAGTTCCGTGACCGATGCGGTGGCCACCTGGGTTGACGGGGAGGGCCGGTTGCGGGTCGAGTTGAGGTGTCGGGCATGAACGCCGTGGACTACCAGCCGCTGTTCCACGAGCTGGCGGAAGCCGAGCGGAACGGTGTGGACTACCAGCGGTTGCGGGATCGGTTGGTGACCGAGCACCTGCCCATGGCCATCCACATCGCGGACCGGTTCGCCGAGCGCGGCGAGTCCGTGGAGGACCTGCGCCAGGTGGCGGCCGTGGGGTTGATCAACGCGGTGGACCGGTTCGACGTCAGCCGCGGCATCGACTTCCTGGCGTTCGCCGTGCCGACCATCACCGGCGAGGTGCGGCGGTACCTGCGCGACCAGGGGTGGGCGCTGCGCGTGCCGCGGCGGTTGAAGGAGCTGTGCGTCGCCATCGACACCGCGCGGGTGGAGCTGTCCCGGCACACCGGCCGCACGCCCACGCCCAGCGAGGTCGCCCGCCACCTCGGCATCGGGGTGGACGAGGTCTACGAGGGCCTGCACGCGACCTCGGCCTACCACCTGCTGTCGTTGGACGAGGAGTCGATCAGCGACGAGCTGAACCACGCCGACCGCCTGATCAGCGACGATCCGGCCCTTGAGGTGGTGGAGCTGCAACACGCGTTGGATCCGATGCTCCGCGGGCTACCCAAGAGGGAGAGGCGGATCGTCGTGCTGAGGTTCTTCCAGGGCATGACGCAGAGCCAGATCGCGGACTCGGTCGGTGTGTCGCAGATGCACGTCTCGCGGCTGCTGAGCCGGTCGTTGGCCCGCCTGCGGTCCCTGCTCGACGACGAGTAGCGGCCGTGCTCCGGTGACGGGTTGCGCCGGCGGACCCCCGGTCCGGCCGGCGGAGGGAGACAGGGGTGATGGCCGTGGTGACGAGCCTGGCGGGCCTGGCGTGGCCGCAGCGGACGGCCTTGCTCCTGGGCGTGCTCCTGGTGGTGTGGGGCGTGCTGGACCTGCTGCGCTCCGAGCCGCCGCTCGCCGTGCTGCACGTCGTGACCGGAGTGGTGATCGGGGCGGCCGCCCTGCGCACCCGCGTGGCCCGGCTGGTGGGCACGTTGATCAGCGTGGTGTTCCTGGTCGTGTTCGCGTTCGGCGTGGGTGAGCCGGGAGGTGCGATGGACGCCGGCGTCGTGGGCAACGCCGTGCACCTGCTGATCGGCTTCGCCGCCGTGGCCGTCGCGGAGAGCTGCGCGTGGTGCGAACAACGAGCCCGCCGCACCGCCGGCTCCGGCTGACCCCCTGACCTCATCTTCTCCTCCCCTACCACCCCTGGGTGTGATGGTCGTCCCTTCCGGGTGCACTCGTCCGTCCTCGGTGTCACGGAACTTCGATCTTCACTCTTCCGCGTGTCGAGACGCCTGCGCATCGCGGCATGATTCGCTTGGCTCACTTGCGTTTCCGCTCTCGCAACCACCCACCGCGCTCACACGAACGCGACAGCGAAGGGGTCGACTACAGGAACACGACGGGGTGGCGGTGGGGTGGGGACGTCGTGCCGCCGGGGTGATCACGGGGTTACGGACCGCGTTGCGAAGGCGGTTGCACCACCCCCCTTTCGGGTATCTCCCGTGTGCACCCGAACGGGGAGGACCAATGCACACGGGAAGTCTGCACAACCTGGTCGACGTCGAAGGGCCTTTCGTCTCGGTGTTCCTCGACGTCGGTCACCACGTCGACCTGCGGTGGCGGGCGATGCGCGACCAGCTCCAGGCCATGTCCGCCGATCCGTACCTCGTGGCGTTGGCGCACAACACGATCATGTCCGGCGTGACCCCGCGCGGCCTGGCCGGGCGCGGCCTCGTGGTGGGCGGCGGGCGGGTGCTGGTCGACCAGTACGTCCCCGTGCCGCCTTCCGGTTACACCGCCCGCTTCGGCCCGAAGCCCTACATCCTGCCGCTGGTCGACCTGTCCGAACCCCTCCTGCCGCACGTGGTCGTCCAGGTCGGTGAGCACGGCGCGGACCTGCGCGGCGTCGACCCGACCGGTCGGCCGGTGGCGGTGGCGTCGGTGGGCGCGCGACGGCCGGGGCGGAGGCTCGACGAGTCCGAGCTGGCCGACGTCGCGGAGGAGGCGACCACCCTGGTGGACCGCCTGGGCGCACCGCTGCTGGTGCTGGCCGGCCCGCTGGCCGGGCGGCGGTCGCTGAGGGTCGCCCTCCCCAACCGCTACCACCACCTGGTCGTGGAGGTCGAAGGACCGCCCGATCGAGCGGTCCTGCACCTGGCCGGGCGCGCGAACCAGGACGCCCGCCGCGCCGTCGTCGAGCGCTTCCGCGACGAGTCGACCCGCCTGACCGGCCGCGCGGTGCACGGGATGCAGTCGGTCGAGAAGGCGCTGGCGGACGGTCGCGTCGACACCCTGCTGCTCACCGACACCCTCGTCGGTTCGCGCGAGGTCGACGGCGGGCGTGCCGACGAGGTGCTGCCGCTGCGCGCGGTCGAGTGCGGGGCCGAGATCGTGCTCGTGGGCGGCGCCGTCCGGCTGCACGAGGACGTCGGCGCCCTCCTCCGCGACTGACCCCACACCACACCTACCCGACCACCAATCCCCCACCGACCACCGGGCCACCCCCACCCTCACCCCCACGGCCGATCCGCGCTCAGGCCATGGGCGACCCCACCCCCGGGAGCCATGGC
>NZ_JBFAAX010000203.1:0-9890 GCF_040639995.1 Actinosynnema sp. NPDC023658
CCACCGCGTCCGGCCGGTGCACCGTCGAGCCCACCATGGACGAGTAGCGCAGCTCGGCCAGCGCCAGCGTGAGCACCGCCTCCAGGTCGGCAGGCGTGGCGCGGCGGATCGTCGCCGCGCCGGTCACCGGCGGGGGAGGCGCCTGCCGCACGGCGACCACGGTCAGCGGCACGAGCCCGTGGTCGAGCAGCGCCCTGGTCGCCTCGGCGTCACGGCTCGGCCAGGTCAGCACGCACGCCGACACGCGCTCGGCCGGCCCCAGCAGGTCCAGCCGCTTGCGCCACGCGCGCAGCAGCGCGTCCATGCCCGCCGCGCCGGCGTGGCCCAGCAGCGGCGACAGCTCCCACACCTCGGTGGCCGACCACAGCCGGGCGGGCGAGCGCCGGTCGTGCACCTGGCGCTGGAGCACGCCCGCCACCCTGGCGCCGTCCGGCAGCGCCGCGGTGATGACGTCGCCGTCCGGCGGCGCGACCACCGCGGGCAGCAGCGGGTCGACGCTCGCGAAGCGCGCGCTCTGCGCCTCCACCAGCCCTTGGCCGACGGTCATGCCGGCAGGCTACGGCTTCCGGGTGCGGAAGATCGCGGTGCCCGGGAACAGCCGGCCGCGCAGCGGGCTCCACTGCCCCCACGTCCGGGTGTGCCCCGCGGGCCACTCCGGCTCCACCACGTCCAGCAGCTCCAGGCCCGCGCCCACCAGCGCCCGGACGTAGTCACCGGTGGTGCGGTGGTGCTCCACGTACGTCGCCCGACCGGTGTCGTCGACCTCCACGTACGGCGTGCGGTCGAAGTACGACTGCGTGACGGTGAGCCCGCCCGGCCCCGGGTCGTCCGGGAAGATCCACCGGATCGGGTGAGTCACCGAGAACACCCACGGCGCTCCCGGCCGCAGCACCCGGGCCACCTCCCCGAACACCTCGCCCACGTCCGCCACGAACGGCACCGCGCCGAACGCCGAGCAGGCCGCGTCGAAGGAGCCGGACGCGAACGGCAGCTGGTCGGCGCTGGCCTGCACCAGCGGCACGGCCACGCCGGTCGCCGCGTTCGCCGCCACCGCGTGCCTCAACATCCCGGCCGAGAGGTCGAACGCCACCGCGTGCGCGCCCTGCGACACCAGCCAGCGCGCGCACGGCGCGGAGCCGCAGCCGACCTCCAGGACGCGGCGTCCGCGCACGTCACCGAGGTAGCCGGCGGTCTCCTCCCGGACGCCCTCGGGGCACCACACGAAGTCCGCGGAGCCCAGGAAGTCGCCGTGCTCGGCGTGGTAGTCGTCGGCGTCGGCGTCCCACCACATGCGGTTGGCCGCGCGCGACTCCGCCGCGTCGACGCCCCGCTTGGCGATGCCGGTCGTGCCGAGCGCCAGTTCGGCGCTCGCGTGCTGGTCGGACACACTGCTCCATTCACGGTGCCGGTTTGCCCGGCGGGCTCCGATCCGCGTACGATATCGCCCGCGTAGTGGGTTCGCGCTGTCCTCGATCGCCTGATCACCTGGTGAGTCGGTCTTCCCGGTGGGGCGTGCCCTCCGCGTAGCGTTGAACCCGCAGGCCACAAACCCCAATCCGTACCGGAGCCACCTACCTAATGTCCACCGACACCACCACTGTCCCGGTTGCCGCTGCGCCGAAGCAGGTCGCCATCAACGATATCGGGACGGAGGAGGACTTCCTCGCCGCTATCGACAAGACGATCAAGTACTTCAACGACGGCGATATCGTCGAGGGCACGATCGTCAAGGTCGACCGGGACGAGGTCCTGCTCGACATCGGCTACAAGACCGAGGGTGTCATCCCCTCGCGCGAGTTGTCGATCAAGCACGACGTCGACCCGAACGAGGTCGTCAAGGTCGGTGACGAGGTCGAGGCTCTTGTTCTCCAGAAGGAGGACAAGGAAGGTCGGCTGATCCTCTCCAAGAAGCGCGCGCAGTACGAGCGCGCCTGGGGCACCATCGAGGCGCTCAAGGAGAAGGACGAGCCCGTCAAGGGCACGGTCATCGAGGTCGTCAAGGGCGGCCTCATCCTGGACATCGGCCTGCGGGGCTTCCTCCCCGCGTCCCTCGTCGAGATGCGTCGCGTCCGCGACCTCCAGCCGTACGTCGGCCGCGAGCTCGAGGCGAAGATCATCGAGCTGGACAAGAACCGCAACAACGTGGTCCTGTCCCGCCGCGCCTGGCTGGAGCAGACCCAGTCCGAGGTCCGCAGCGAGTTCCTCAACCAGCTGCAGAAGGGCCAGGTCCGCAAGGGCGTCGTGTCCTCCATCGTCAACTTCGGTGCCTTCGTGGACCTGGGTGGCGTGGACGGCCTGGTGCACGTCTCGGAGCTGTCCTGGAAGCACATCGACCACCCGTCCGAGGTCGTCGAGGTCGGCCAGGAGGTCACGGTCGAGGTCCTGGACGTCGACATGGAGCGCGAGCGCGTGTCGCTGTCGCTCAAGGCGACGCAGGAAGACCCGTGGCGCCAGTTCGCCCGCACCCACGCGATCGGCCAGATCGTGCCGGGCAAGGTCACCAAGCTCGTCCCGTTCGGTGCGTTCGTCCGCGTGGACGAGGGCATCGAGGGCCTGGTCCACATCTCCGAGCTGGCCGAGCGCCACGTGGAGATCCCGGAGCAGGTCGTGCAGGTCGGCGACGACGTCATGGTCAAGGTCATCGACATCGACCTGGACCGCCGCCGCATCTCGCTGTCGCTCAAGCAGGCCAACGAGGGCTTCACGGTCGACTCCGAGTTCGACCCGACCCAGTACGGCATGGCCGCCGAGTACGACGACCAGGGGAACTACATCTACCCCGAGGGCTTCGACCCGGAGACCCAGGAGTGGCAGGAAGGCTTCGACAAGCAGCGCGAGGAGTGGGAGCGGCAGTACGCCGAGGCCCACACGCGCTACGAGGCCCACATGAAGCAGGTCGCCAAGGCCGCCGCGGCCGAGGAAGAGGCCGCGGGCGAGACCAACTACTCGTCCGGTGGCGACGCCCCGGCCGCCGCGACGTCCAGCAGCACGGGCGCCCCGGCTCAGGCCGGCGGCACCCTGGCCAGCGACGAGCAGCTCGCCGCGCTGCGCGAGAAGCTGTCGGGCGGCGCCTGAGCAGCACCCGTCGGCGGGCGACCGCCGGTCGGCTGAACGACGTGATCGCCCCTCACCCGGGTTCGGGTGGGGGGCGATCGTCGTTCACTCGTTCGGGGTGAATTGGCGTTGCCTTGCGCTAAGTTGAGCATCCTATGAGCGTGCGGAAGACGGTGATCGCGGTGACGGCGGTGCTCGCGTGCGCGGGCTGTTCCGCCGTGAAGCCGACCGCCGTGACCCAGCCGCCGATCCCGACGATCGTGGCGCCCACGACGATCACCCGCGTCCCCCAGATGGTGGACCGACCCGTGCCCGACGACTGCGAGCTGGTCGTCCCGGTCGAGGCGCTGCACCAGCGCCTGGGCCGCGAGCTGCCGGGTGAGCTGAAGACCATCATCGGCATCCCCGAGCCGTCGCTGGCCCGCACCGCGAAGATCGACTGCTACTACGGCGTGCCCAAGGGGCAGGACCTCGGGGCCGCGCCGGTGGTCATCGGCCTGGCCAACTACGGCGACGAGGCGTCGGCCGCCGCCCGGGTCGACGAGAGCGTGGCCGCCGAGCGCCAGGACGGCGCGACGGTCAGCGAGGTCGACGTGGGCAAGAAGAAGGGCAAGCTGGTCAGCGCCAAGGACGAGCGCCTGGTCATGGGCCACCTCGGCAAGACCACCTACGTCGCCCGCGCGAAGGTCGGCGTGCTGCCCGACGACCTGGTCGGGATCTTCCTGTCCTCCATCGCGGAGCAGTCCATGATCCCCGTCGAGGGCACCTGATCATCCGCGGCGTGGCAGGCTGGTCGCCATGTTGCGCGTGGGCCTCTCCGGGGGAATCGGGTCGGGCAAGTCGACGGTGGCGGGCAGGCTCGCCGAGCACGGCGCCGTGGTGATCGACGCGGACCGGCTGGCCCGGGAGGTGGTCGAACCCGGCACCGACGGCCTGCGGGACATCGCGGAGGCGTTCGGCCCCGACGTCCTGGACGAGGCAGGGGCCCTGAACCGGCCGGCGCTGGCGGCGAAGGTGTTCGGTGACCAGCAGGCCCTGGCCACGCTCAACGCCATCACGCACCCGAGGATCGCCGCCCGCACGGGCGAGCTGATCGCCGCCGCGCCCGAGGACGCGATCGTCGTGCACGACGTGCCGCTGCTGGTGGAGAACGGCATGGCCCCGCTGTACCACCTGGTGGTGATCGTGCACGCCGACCTGGACCAGCGGCTCGTCCGGCTGCGCGACCGCGGCCTCGCGGAGGAGGACGCGCGCCGGCGCATCGCCGCGCAGGCCGACGACGAGCGCCGCCGGGCCGTGGCGGACGTGTGGCTGGACAACTCCGGCACCCCCGACCTGGTGCTGGCGCAGGTGGACGCGCTGTGGGCGGACCGGCTGGTGCGCTACGAGTCGAACGTCCGGCTGCGCCGGTACGCGTCGTACGGCCCGCCGGTCGTCGTCCCCTACGACGAGACGTGGCCGGCGCAAGCGGAGCGGGTCGCGGCGCGCATCAGGCTCGCCGCCGGTGGTCGGGTGGTGGAGCACATCGGCTCCACGTCGGTGCCCGGGCTCGCCGCGAAGGACGTGCTGGACTTCCAGCTGGGCGTGACGTCGCTGGAGGAGGCGGCGGAGCTGGAGGAGGCGCTGGCGCAGGCGGGGTTCCCGGGGCTGGGCCTCGGCGAGGACTCCGTGAAGCGCGAGGGCGACGCGCCGGAGGCGTGGCACAAGCGGCTGCACGCGGGCGCGGACCCGGGGCGGCCGGTCAACCTGCACGTGCGGGTGGCGGGCGGCCCGGCGTGGAACTGGGCGATCGGGTTCCGCGACTGGCTGCGGGCCGACGCGGCGGCGCGGGACGAGTACGCGGCGCTCAAGCTCGAACTGGCCGAACGGCACCGGGGCGACCAGGGGAGCCTCGCGTACGCCGAGTCGAAGGAGCCGTGGATGACCGCGGCGACCGCGCGCGTGGACGCGTTCTACAGGGACGGCCAGACGTCGTAGATGCCCCGGTGGGTCAGCCACGAGCCGAGGTCGTGCCGGTGGAGGCTGACCTCCTCCAGGGTGCGGTGCACGGTGCGCAGCGCCTGGTCGGCGTCGCCCGGACCGAGGACGTGCCCGGCGACGGCGGCGGCGAACTCCTCGCAGTGCACGATCCGGGCGGTCGTGCCGCCCGGCACGGCCAGGCCGAGGAGCAGGTCGGTGGTGCGCCACGCGCGGCCGTCCCGCTGCACGCGGACGGCGCTGAGGACGCTCGGACCGCTGCGGGCGTGCCGGGAGCGGGGCCGGTGGTGCGTCAGCCGCAACCCCAGGTCCGGCATCAACCAGGTGACCTCCGAATCGGAGAACGGATCCTCCGGCGTCGGGCACTCCAGTCGCAGTCCCCAGCGCTCCACCCGGCACGTGGACAGGTATCGCGAAGTGCCGCTGGAGTAGCTGCGAACAGCGCTGATGGTGTCGACCACGTCGACGAGCTGAGGTGTGATGACCGCTCCCACGCGACCCGAGGGTAGCCGGAAGTGTGCTCCGGGTAACTATCCGGGTTGATTCGTTACATCACGGTCTGTGTGGTAAGCGGTCTCTATCAGGTGACGGACTGGCCGCGCTGTTGACCAGGCACTGTCACCCTCTGTATTACCGGCGACGCCACGTGGTGATCGTTCCCTGGGCCGCGAGCCACCGCACGGCGTCGTGGTCGTGCGCCGCGATGCCCGCGACCGCGCGGTAGGTCGTCTCCAGCGCCCACTGCGCCCGGTCGGGCCGGATGAGCCCGCAGTGGAGGGCGGTCAGCAGCTCGTCGGTGTCCAGCACGGTCACGCTGCGGCCGGTCCGCACCAGCAGGTCGAGGTACAGGTCGACGGTCTTCCACACCGACCCGCTGGAGCTGATCTCGACCACGTCCACGTACAGGTCGTAGTCGCGCTCGTGGCCGGGGTGCCAGGACTGCCGGGTGACGCGCAGGCCGTGCCCGGGCAGCAGCCACGACTCGAAGTGCGACAGGTGCGGGTGGCCGGGCACCGGGCGGAACATGTACAGCCCGTGGCCGGTCAGCCGGTACTCCTCGACGCCCCGCAGGTGGCCCTTGGGATCGGTGTTGCTCTTCGCGTCGAGGTCGAAGTACTCGATCTTCGGGGGGTGGATGTGCATGCGTGTCCCCGCGGTGCTCGCCGTCACAGCGCCGACCTTAAGCACCGACTTCCGAGGATTGCTCCCTTCTGTCACCCGAAAGAGGGAAGATCGCTTAGTCTTCCCGCCATGTTCGGCATCATCCGGCCCTGCCGCAACCGCCTCGGCCCCGAGCTGGGCGAGTCGTGGTTGGCCCACCTGTGCGGGCTGTGCCTGGCGCTGCGCGACGACCACGGCCACCTGGCCCGCGTCGCCACCAACTACGACGGCCTGGTCATCTCCGCGCTGGTGGAGGCGCAGTCGGAGCGGTCGCGGCGCTCCGCCGGGCCGTGCGCGCTGCGCGGCATGCGGTCGGCGGACGTCGCCGTGGGCACGGGCGCGCGCCTGGCCGCGTCGGTGTCCCTGGTGCTGGCGTCCGCGAAGGTGGGCGACCACGTCTCCGACGGCGACGGCGTGTTCGCGCGCGCCCCGATCCGCGGCATCGGCAGGCAGGTGGCGCGGCGGTGGGCGGCGCAGGCCGAGGCGACCGGGCTCGACCTGGGGTTCGACCCGGCGGTGCTGGTGGACGCCGTGCGGCGGCAGTCCTCGGTGGAGGCCGCGGCGGGCGTGGGCACGTCCGTGCTGGCGGTGACCGAGCCGACCGAGACGGCGGCGGGCGAGGCCGTGGCGCAGACCGCGGTGCTGACCGGTCGTCCGGGCAACGCGGTCGCGTTGCGCGAGGTCGGACGGCTGTTCGGGCGGCTGGCGCACCTGCTGGACGCGGTGGAGGACCTGGCCGAGGACCGGGCGTCCGGCGCGTGGAACCCGCTGGTGGCCACCGGCACGACGCTCGTCGAGGCGCGGCGGCTGTGCGACGACGCGGCGTGGGGCATCGAGCTCGCGCTGCGCGAGGTGGAGTTCGCCGATGACCGGTTGGTGCACGTCCTGCTGGTGCACGAGGTGCGCGAGTCGATCCGGCGGGCGTTCGGTGACATGCACGCGCATGCGCACAAGCACGCGTCACCGGAGGCACACGTGCACACGCCGCCGTCGGCCGCACGCGGCCACGAGCCCGGGCCGGGCAGCGGCCTGTGGGCCTGGCCGAAGCTGGTGCGCCCGCCGCACGGCCGCGGCCTGGTGCCCGCCTGCCTGGCGGTGCTCTACCAGTGCGGCACGTGCCAGTACTGCTGCCGCGACCCCTACCCCGGGCCGTGCAGCGGCAAGCCCCAGGACGCGTGGTGCAACTGCGACTGCGGTCCGGGCTGCGACTGCTCGGGCTGCGACTGCTGCGGCTGCGACTGCTGACACCAGGCCCCTGACCTGGGGCGATCGGAATTGTCGGACCACGGGCGTACCGTCTTAGCCGTGGCATTCCCAACCGAGATCCCGGTCAAGGCGCACTCGTCGCACCGCCCCGTCGGTGACATCCCCCGCACCGAGGGGAAGTTCCGCGTGGTCAGCGACTACCAGCCGGCGGGCGACCAGCCGGCGGCGATCGCGGACCTCGAACGGCGCATCCGCGCCGGGGAGAAGGACGTGGTGCTGCTCGGCGCCACCGGCACGGGCAAGTCGGCCACGACGGCGTGGCTGGTGGAGAAGGTGCAGCGACCCACGCTGGTCATGGCGCCGAACAAGACCCTGGCCGCCCAGCTGGCGAACGAGCTGAAGGGGTTCTTCCCGGACAACGCGGTGGAGTACTTCGTCAGCTACTACGACTACTACCAGCCCGAGGCCTACATCCCGCAGACCGACACCTACATCGAGAAGGACTCCTCGATCAACGAGGACGTCGAGCGGCTGCGCCACTCGGCCACGATGAGCCTGCTCACCCGGCGTGACGTGATCGTGGTCGCGTCCGTGTCCTGCATCTACGGCCTCGGCACGCCCCAGTCCTACCTCGACCGGTCGATCAAGCTGGAGGTGGGCGTCGAGGTCGAGCGCGACCTGCTGCTGCGCGCCCTGGTCGACATCCAGTACACGCGCAACGACATCGCGTTCAACCGCGGCACGTTCCGCGTGCGCGGCGACACGGTGGAGATCATCCCGGCGTACGAGGAGCTGGCGCTGCGGGTCGAGTTCTTCGGCGACGAGATCGACAAGCTGTACTACCTGCACCCCCTGACCGGCGAGGTGGTCAAGGAGGTGGAGGAGCTGCGCATCTTCCCGGCCACCCACTACGTCGCGGGCCCGGAGCGCATGGAGAAGGCGATCCGCAACATCGAGGTCGAGCTGGCCGAGCGGCTGGCCACGCTGGAGCGGCAGGGCAAGCTGCTGGAGGCGCAGCGGCTGCGCATGCGCACCACGTACGACATCGAGATGATGCGCCAGGTCGGCTTCTGCAACGGCATCGAGAACTACTCGCGCCACATCGACGACCGCGGTCCCGGCACCGCGCCCGCCACCCTCATCGACTACTTCCCGGACGACTTCCTGCTGGTCGTGGACGAGTCGCACGTGACCGTGCCGCAGATCGGCGGCATGTACGAGGGCGACGCGTCGCGCAAGCGCAACCTGGTGGAGCACGGCTTCCGGCTGCCCAGCGCGCTGGACAACCGCCCGTTGACCTGGGAGGAGTTCGCGGACCGGATCGGCCAGACGGTCTACCTGTCGGCCACCCCCGGCCCGTACGAGATGGGCCAGACCGGCGGCGAGTTCGTCGAGCAGGTCATCCGCCCGACCGGCCTGGTCGACCCGGAGGTCGTGGTCAAGCCGACCGAGGGCCAGATCGACGACCTGGTCCACGAGATCCGGGTGCGGGCCGAGCGCGACGAGCGGGTGCTGGTCACCACGCTGACCAAGAAGATGGCCGAGGACCTGACGGACTACCTGCTCGAACTCGGCATCCGCGTCCGCTACCTGCACTCCGAGGTCGACACGCTGCGCCGGGTCGAGCTGCTGCGCCAGCTGCGCCTGGGCGACTACGACGTGCTGATCGGCATCAACCTGCTCCGCGAGGGCCTCGACCTGCCCGAGGTGTCCCTGGTCGCGATCCTCGACGCGGACAAGGAGGGCTTCCTCCGCTCGGGCACCAGCCTGATCCAGACCATCGGCCGCGCGGCGCGCAACGTGTCCGGCGAGGTCCACATGTACGCCGACCGGATCACCGACTCGATGCGGCACGCGATCGACGAGACCAACCGCAGGCGGGCCAAGCAGGTCGCCTACAACGAGGAGCGCGGCCTCGACCCGCAGCCGTTGCGCAAGAAGATCACCGACATCCTCGAACAGGTCTACGCCGAGGCGGAGGACGCGATCGCGCCGGGCGGCTCGGGCCGCAACACCTCGCGCGGCAAGAAGCCGACCGGCGACCCGGGCGCGAACGGCCGCAGCAGCTCCGGCGTCCTGGCCGACCGCGACACCGGCAGCATGGCCCGCTCCGAGCTGGCCGACCTGGTGCAGCAGCTGACCGACCAGATGATGAACGCGGCCCGCGAGCTGCAGTTCGAGCTGGCCGCCCGGCTGCGCGACGAGATCCAGGACCTGAAGAAGGAGCTGCGGGGCATGGACGCGGCCTTCAAGTAGCGACCACCCCACCGCGCCGCCGGTGATCTCGCAGGTCGGGCCGCGCCTCCCCGGAGGTGCGGCCCGACCCGCGTCGGGCGCACCCGGCGTGCCCCGACCACCGCGGGCCTAGCGCGTCAACGCGGCCCGCACCTTGCCGACCACCGCGTCCTCGGCCGCGCCGACGCGCCCGTCCGCCGAGGCGACCTCCTCGCACGCCGCGAGCACGGCGGACGGGAACGACTCGGCCTCCGCGG
>NZ_JBFAAX010000204.1:0-9870 GCF_040639995.1 Actinosynnema sp. NPDC023658
GCGGGACCAGCTCACGCCCCTCCACGGCCGGGCAGCACGTCGACGTCGGTGGGCCCCATCGGCCCGCCGCACTCCGAGCAGTGCAGCTCGACGTGCGCGACCCGACCGCACGCGTGGTGGCGGTAGAGCACCGGCGGGCCCGCCTCGCCCGCCGTCCAGCGGTCGCCCCAGCCCACCATCACCATCAGCAGCTCGACCAGCTCGGTGCCCTTCGCGGTCAGCGCGTACTCGTGGCGCGGCGGCTTGGCCTGGTACTCGCGCCGCTCCAGCACGCCCTGCTCCACCAGCCACCGCAACCGCTCCGCGAGCACCTTGCGGGAGATGCCGAGCTCCTCCTGGAGCTGGTCGAACCGGGCGATGCCCACGTAGACGTCCCGCAGGATCAGCGGTGACCACGGCTCGCCGATGACGTCCATGGTGCGCGCGATCGAGCAGGCCATGTCGCCGAACCGGGTCCGCTGCACGGCACGAGTCTAGCCGAATGGGTTCCCTCAGGGAACTGAACGCGGTACGGTCAGTTCCCTCAGGGAACTTGGAGGTGTGCCATGGTCCGGACCATGACCGACGCGGAGCGCGACCGACTCCTCGACCAGCCGTACGTGGCCGTGCTGAGCGTCGCCGCCACCGACCGGCCGCCGCTGACCGTGCCGGTCTTCTACGCCTACCGGGACGGCTTGATCACGTTCTTCACCGGGACGAACGGCCGCACGGCGCGCAAGACGCGGCTGCTGGACCGGGAGGGGTCGTTCAGCCTGTGCGTGCAGCAGCCGACGCACCCGTACAAGCACGTGACGGCCGAGTGCGTCGTGGAACGGGCGGACCGGGCGCCGTCGGTCGACGAGGTGCGGGCGGTGACGAGCCGGTACCTGCCCGAGGAGCACGCCAGGGCGTTCGCGGAGGCCGAGACCACTGAACCGTCGGGCACGTTCGTGCTCTACACCGGCCGTCCGGTGCGGTGGCTGACCAGCGACTTCGGTGAGCCGGAGGCCTAGCCGTCCTCGTCGTGCCGCCCGGAGATGAACTCCTGCACCCGGATCTTCACCCGGATCAGCGGTTGCCGGACGCGCGCCTCCCGGCGGTACGCGCGGCGCAGCTTGCGCGAGCCCTCGGTGTACCGCCAGCGGGCCCAAGGGGAGCCGGGTCGGGCCAGCCGGACCGCGCCGATCTCCGGCAGCACGGGCACCAGCAGACCGAGCAGCCCCGTCCAGACCTTGCCCTTGAGCAGGGCCACGATGGCGAACCCGAGGTTGACCAGGATGATCAGCACGCGCAGGGCCACGCCCTCGCCGTAGAACTCCTCGTAGCCCAGCGGTCGCGCGCCGACCAGCAGCAGGCCCGTCATGCCGATGGCCAGGAACACCGCGTCGACCGACAGCCGGCCGTCCTTGGTCCAGTACACGTCCCGCAGGTGCAGGATCAGCGCGAACTCGTCGAGCACGAGGGCCGCGCCCATGCCGAGCAGCGCCGCTGCGGCAACCCGCACGCCGTGCTGGTCGTCCGGCACGGCCAGCCCGATCACGCCGCCCAGCAGCATGAAGACGGTGCCGAACACGACGTGGTGGATGTGCGTGCCGCCGGGGGTGATGTTGCCCGGCCACCAGCGCACCTGGGCCCTGATCAGGCGGACGCTGATCCGGATGAACACGAAGGTCAGCACCAGGCCGAGGAAGAAGAACAGCAACCGGGTCTGGGGCAGGTGGAGCGAGTACACCGGTCCATCTTCACCCGTCGGGGCTACCCGGCTACTTGAAGGTGACCCCACCCTGGATGTCGCCCGCCTGGACGGCGTTGCCGTGGACCGTGCCGGAGATCTGGTTGGTCACGCGGCCGGACTGCGTGACGGCGTGGTGGGCGCGCAGTTCGGCCCCGAAGGCGGGATCGGCCTCGATCGTCCGCTCCAGCGCCTCGCCCAGCGCCCTGACCTCCGGCGAGCCCTCCGCGGCGCCCTCGGCGGCGGTGAGCGCCGCGGTGGCGACGGGGTCGTCCGCGAACCTCGCCCGGACCAGCTCGTACAAGCCGGCCACGGCTCGCGAGGCGAGCGAAGCGGCGATGGTGACCAACATCGGTTCAGGCATCGGAGACTCCCCGTGATCGCAGGCTCGCCCACCGTAGCAGTGCGACTCGCCGCATTCTTCCGCTCGACTGCCGGCGGGATCTCATGGTTGACTGTCTTCGGTCGTACCTTTCTGTGTTCGTGTTCCACCACGCTCGCGGAACGGAGTTGCGGGCGCCGAACTTCCTCGCCAGGAAGGGCCGGAGCCCTAGCTGACCCGGTGGTCGCAAGCGCGATCCGGCACCTGTTAGAGGAGAAGTAGCAAGATGGCAGTTCAGGGCACCGTCAAGTGGTTCAACGCGGAGAAGGGCTTCGGCTTCATCTCCCCGGACAACGGTGGCGCCGACGTGTTCGTGCACTACTCGGAGATCCAGAGCAACGGCTACCGCACCCTGGAAGAGAACCAGCGGGTGGAGTTCGAGATCGGCCAGGGCCAGAAGGGCCCGCAGGCGCAGGCGGTTCGACCGCTCTGACCTAATCCGGGTCACCACCAGGACCTGGATCTTTTCGGGCCGCCACTCCCTCCAGCGGGGGTGGCGGCCCGAATCGTCGGCCAGGGGGATGCGGTCCCCGGTGTCAGAGTCCCGGTGATCGACCTCAGGTGGTCAGCGCGGGCGCCGGACCGACCCGGTCGCCGCCGACCTGGCCGCCGTGGTCCTGACCGCCGACCTGCCCGTCGTAGACCCGCTTGCCGACCAGGCGCGCGTCGTCGAACACGAAGAACGCCGTCGTGCGCACCCGGAACGCCCGCCCGGTGGGCTCCTCGCCGCGGAGACTGCCCAGGTGGGTGCCCTCCAGCTCCAGCTCGACGATGACCGCGTCGTCGGCGTGGTGCAGCGCCACCAGCGTGCTGTGCTGGTCGGGGAACGCGTCGCTGACGCGGGCGTAGTACCCGGCCACCTCGGCCCGTCCCTCGAACACCTGCCCGGTCGCCACGATCTCGCAGCGCGGGTCGTCGAACGCGCCGACGGCGGTGTCGAACTCGTGCTCGTTCTCCGACTCCAGGTGTTCGAGCACGATCGCCTCCCGCAGGGCCCGCAATGCCTTGGACGCGGTCATGCGCGCGATTCCCTCCGGTTCGTCGGTAGGGGACGACGAAACCGGACAAGCACCCCACCAGTCAAGACGGCAACCGCGCCGAAGGCCCGCGATCACGGCTCCGTTCGTCCGTCGGGCCTATCGCCCTGCGGCCGATCGGAGTGGTCACCGACGGCGCGGTCGCCCTATCACGGTCGCATTTCGTACGCGCCGGAGAGCGCGGCCACCTCGCCCCACACCCGGTCGAACCGGTCCCGGTCGACAACGGGCTTGCGAACCTGCTCGACCGCCCACCGCTGTTGCGCCTCGGTGGACGAAGCCTTGCCGTGCAGCGCCACCGCATAAGCCGAGAAGTCGCGCACCAGGACGTCGAACACCTGGTCCAGCACGTCGGCGTCCACTCCGGTGATCTTCGCCTGCTCCAGCACCAACTGGCCGTAGACGACCAGCGTGAACAGGTGCCCCAGGTTGAGCAGGAAGTCGAGGTCCTTCTGCTGCTCGTCGTCCGGTGCGGCGGTGGTGAGCAGGGTGCGCAGCGCGCTCGCCTGCTCGTGGAAGCGGGCCACGTTGGGCACGTGGGCGTGCTCGCGGTAGGCGGTCTCCCAGTCGTGGAACCGGATGGAGCCCAGGCCGCGCGCGGGGCCCTGGTGCCAGAAGAACGCGTCGTCGGCCGGGTCGTGCCTGGTCGGGACCTCGGCGTAGTCGGCGGGCCGGAACAGGTAGTTCGGCATGAACTTGAGCACGAGGGCCAGGTTCACGTGGACCGTGCCCTCCAGCTTCGGCAGGGCGCGGATGTCGCGGGCGGCCATGGAGAAGTAGGTGTCCTTCTCGAAGCCCTTGGCCGCGATCACGTCCCACAGCAGGTCGACGACCCGCTCGCCCTCGCTGGTGACCTTCATCTTGGTGATGGGGTTGAACAGCAGGTAGCGGCGGTCCTCGGGGGACGCGCTGCGGAAGTAGTCCACCGCGCGGTCGGAGAACAGCTTCATCGCGACCAGGCGGGCGTAGGCGTCCACGAAGTTCTGCCGGACGTGCGGGAAGTCGGTGACCCGCTTGCCGTACAGGACGCGGTTGTGGGCGTGAGTGATCGCCTCGTACAGCGCGTGCTCGTTGATGCCGATCGACGCCGTGCACAGGTTGAACTTGCCGACGTTGACCGTGTTCAGGGCGGCGCTGAACGCCTCGGGGCCGGTGTGCAGGATGTCGTCCGCGGTCACCGGGTAGTCGTCCAGGCGGAACTCGCTGACGAACATCTGCGAGTCCACCACGTTCTTGACCAGCGTGAACCTCTCGTGCTGGGAGTCGACGGCGAAGAACACGTAGGCGTCCGGGCCCTCGACGTCCGCGCGGCGGCCGAAGACCGACACCATGCCGGCGACGTTGCCGTTGCCGATGTAGTACTTGCCGCCGGTCGCGGTGAAGCCGTCGCCCGAGGGGGTGAGGACCATGTCCGTGGAGTAGACGTCCGCGCCGTGCTCCTTCTCGGACAGTCCGAACGCGAACACCGCGCCCCGGTCGAGCAGCTCGGCGGCCCTCTTGCGGGCCGCGGCGTTGTCGCTCATCCAGATCGGGCCGAGGCCGAGCACCGTGACCTGCCAGGCGTACCAGTACTGCAGGCCGTAGAAGCCCAGCACCTCGCTCAGCGCGGCGTTGCGGGCGGCGTCCCAGCGCTTGTCGCGGCCGGCGGGAGCGCCGTCGCCCCCGGCCTCGGACGCCGGGGTGCAGAAGGTCGCGAACAGCTTCTCGCGGGCGACGAAGTCCAGGAACTCGGTGTACCAGACCTTGGCCTGGTCGTCCGCGATCAGGCGGCGCTTGCCGCGCTCCTCGAACCAGTCGATGGTCGCGCGGAGCAGTCGGCGGCTCTCGGCGTCCAGGTGGGCGGGGTCGTAGGTGTTCGGGTCGAACAGCACCGGGGTTCTCCCTTCGTCGCGGCCCGCACGCTACCAGTCGGTAACTTGCTCGGCCTGGTCCGTCGTGGAGACTTCGGTTCGCCCCGCGCGTAGTGTGCTGCGCGTCACAAACCGAGGAGTCGTCATGCACCTGCTCGCCATCGGCACCCGCAAGGGCCTGTGGCTCGCGACCAGCGAGGACCGCACGTCCTGGGACCTCAGCGGACCGCACCACCCGATGACCGAGGTGTACGCGGTGGCGATCGAGAACCGCCGCGAGCGCCCCAGGGTGCTGGTGGGCACGAGCAGCTCGCACTTCGGTCCGACCGTCGTGACCAGCGACGACCTCGGGGTGACGTGGGACGAGCCGGACCACGCCCCGATCGCGTTCCCGGCGGAGGCCTCCCTGGAACGGGTGTGGCAGTTGGCGCTCACCCCCGACCCGGAGGTCGTGTACGCGGGCACGCAACCGTCGGCGTTGTTCCGCTCCGAGGACGGCGGCCGGACGTACTCGCTGGTCGAGGGTCTGTGGAAGCACCCGCACCGCGAGCGGTGGGGCGCCGGGTTCGGCGGGCAGGCCGTCCACACCGTCCTGCCGCACCCGGACGACCCGCTGCGGCTGACCGTGGCCATGTCCACCGGCGGCGTCTACCGGACGTCCGACGGAGGGTCGTCGTGGGAGGCGAGCAACACCGGCGTCAAGGCCTACTTCCTGCCCGACCCGTACCCCGAGTTCGGCCAGTGCGTGCACAAGGTGAGCCGGCACCCGTCCCGCCCGGAGCGGCTGTTCCTGCAGAACCACCACGGCGTGTACCGGTCGGACGACTCGGGGGAGACGTGGACGTCGATCGCGGACGGCCTGCCCGCCGACTTCGGCTTCGCGATGGTCAGCCACCCGCACGACCCGGACGTGATCTACACCTTCCCGCTGACCGCGGACGCTGAGCGCTTCCCGCCCGGCGGAGCGTGCGCGGTGTACCGGTCGGCGGACGCCGGGGCGTCGTGGCAGGCGTTGCGCGACGGCCTGCCGGACGGCTTCTGGACGGCCGTGGTGCGGGACGCGATGTGCACCGACGCGGCGAGCCCGGCGGGCGTCTACTTCGGCTCCCGGTCGGGTGAGGTGTACGCGAGCACCGACGAGGGCGGGCACTGGCGGCGGATCGCGGAGCACCTGCCCGACGTCGTGTGCGTGCGCGCGGCGGAGGTGTGAGGTGCGGGTGCGCGTGCTGATCCCCGGCCCGCTCCGGCAGGCCGCGGGCGACCAGGCCGCGGTGGACGTCGAGCTGCCCGAACCCGCCACCCTCGGCGTGCTGCTGGACCACCTGGCCGCGCGGTACCCGTTGCTGGACCGGAGGTTGCGCGACGAGCGGTCGGACCTGCGCCGGTACGTCAACTTCTACGTGGACGGCGAGGAGTGCCGCCGGCTGTCCGGCCCGGACACCGCGCTGGCGCCGGACGCGGAGGTGCGCATCCTGCCGTCGGTCGCGGGCGGCTGAGCGCTGCCCCGACCGTCGGTGGTCCGGCCGCCGCGGCCCTACTCCACCAGCCGCCGGTAGAGCGGGCGCAGCTCGTCGGTCACCGAACGGCCGTCCACCACCAGCGGTTCGAGCTGGTCGAGCAGCGCGTCCGGCCGCCGGTGGGTCGGCTCCGCGACGTCGGGCACCACCTCGGCCACCTTCGGCCGTGCCCAGAACGACTCGAAGGAGTCCTCCGGCGGCGGCTCGGGCGCGGGCTCCTCGGCCGGGACGGGCGCGCGCAGGTCCCGCAGGCGGTCCAGCAGGTCCTCGCGGGAGCGCCCGCGCCAGGCCAGGATCTCGAACGGGTCGGTGTCGAACGACTCCGCGAGCAGGTAGCAGGTGGCGGCGAGGTGCTTGCACGGCACCTCCCAGTCCGGGCACGTGCAGTCCATGGACAGCTCGCGCATCGACCTCGGGAACAGGGTGAGGCCGAGGCCGGCGAACACGTCCTCGATCTCCGGCGGCATCTCGCCCGCCAGCAGCTTGGCCGCGAAGATCGCCTGGTCGGCCAGCGCGTGCTCGATGCGCCGCCACTCGTCGTCGCTGAACTTCCGCACCCCGATCCGCGCCCGGTACGGCTCCGGGCGCGTTCCGGTCACCAGCGCCACCACCAGGCTCGTCGACAGCGACAGGCTCATCACCTGCCCGGTGCGCGCGTACGCCCGGCCGCGGTTCAGCCGCGCGGCCATGCCGAACGACTCCAGCACCTCCAGGAACCGGCGCGACCACCACGTCTGCGCGATGTCACCCCGCTTGCTGCGCAACGTCAGGCCGCCCTCGACCCGGATCGGGCGTGACGGCGGTCGGTAGCCGTGCCAGTCAGACACCCACGGCCTCCCCGGACAGGGCGAACAGCTCGCGCAGCTCGCCGGTCGACAGCTCGGTCAGCCAGTCCTCGCCCGCACCCACCACGAGCTGCGCCAACCCGCGCTTCTCCTCGATCATCCGGTCGATCCGCTCCTCCAGCGTGCCGACGCAGACGAACTTGCGCACCTGCACGTGGTCGCGCTGGCCGATGCGGAACGCCCGGTCGGTGGCCTGGTCCTCGACCGCCGGGTTCCACCAGCGGTCGAGGTGGATGACGTGGTTCGCGGCGGTCAGGTTCAGGCCCGTGCCACCCGCCTTCAGCGACAGCACGAAGATCGACGGGCCGTCCGGCTCCTGGAACCGCCGCACCATCTCGTCCCGCTGCCGCTTCGGCGTGCCGCCGTGCAGGTACAGGACCTCGGTGTCGAAGCGGGCGGCCAGGTGCGGCACGACCAGCGAGCCGAACGCGGTGAACTGGGTGAAGCACAACGCCTTGTCACCGTCCGCGAGGGCCTCGTCCAGGATCTCCTCCAACCGGGCGAGCTTGCCGGAGCGCCCCGCGACGCGCGAGCCGTCACCGAGCAGCTGCGCCGGGTGGTTGCAGACCTGCTTGAGGCGGGACGTGGTGGCCAGGACCAGGCCCTTGCGCTTGACGCCCTCCGCCTCGGCGATCTTGGCCAGCATGTCGTCCACCACCGCCTGGTAGAGCGTCGCCTGCTCGGGGGTCAACGTGCACAGCTGGGTGACCTCGATCTTGTCCGGCAGGTCGGTGATGACCCGCGGGTCGGTCTTGAGCCGGCGCAGCACGAACGGCCCGGTGATCCGGCGCAGGCGCACGGCGGCGTCCTCGTCGTGGTGCCGTTCGACCGGCACGGCGAAGCGGGCGCGGAACGTGTTGATCGTGCCCAGCACGCCGGGGTTGACGAAGTCCATGATCGACCACAGCTCCGCCAGCCGGTTCTCCACCGGCGTGCCGGTCAACGCCACCCGGTGACGCGCGGGCAGGGCGCGCACCACGCGTGACTGGCGGGTCGCGCTGTTCTTGATGTTCTGCGCCTCGTCCAGCACGACCCTGTCCCAGCCGACCTCCGCGAGCTTCCCGGCGTCCCGCGCGACGACCGCGTACGTGGTGATCACCAGGTCGCAGTTCGCGTCCAGCGCCCGGTCCGCGCCGTGGTAGACGCGCACCTCCAGGCCCGGCGTGAAGCGGGCGGCCTCGCGCTGCCAGTTGCCGACCACCGACATCGGGCACACCAGCAGCGTCGGCAGGCGCTTGCCGTGCTGCCGGTTGTGCGCCTCCAGGGCCAGCAGCTGCACGGTCTTGCCCAGGCCCATGTCGTCGGCCAGGCAGGCGCCCAGGCCCAGTCGGTCGAGGAACGCGAGCCAGGCCAGCCCGCGCTGCTGGTAGGGGCGCAGCTCCGCGACCAGGCCCGCCGGCTGCTCGACCGGTTCCAGGTGGTGCTCCACCTCGCCGGACAGCAGGTCGCCCAACCAGCCGGTGGCGCTGACGCCGTTGAGCGGCAGCGGCAGGTCGGCGTCCTCCGGGTGCAGGCCGGAGTGCAGCAGGACCTGCGCGGCCGTCATCTGCCCGCCGCCGCGCTTCAGGAACGCCAGACCTGCGGCCAGGCGCTTCGGGTCGACGTTCACCCAGTTGCCGCGCAGCCGCACCAACGGCACCTTGGCCTCGGCGAGCGACTGCAGCTCGGCCTCGGTCAGCCGCTCGTCCCCGACCGCCAGCTCCCACCGGTAGTCGACCAGGACCTTCAGCCCGAGCTCGCTCTCCTTGGCCACCTCACCCGCCGTGCCGCTGCTGGTGGCGGTGAGCCGGAGCCCGAGCCGGTGGGGCTGCCGCCACCACGAGGGCAGCATCACGCCGAAGCCGGCCTCCGCCAGCACCGCCGCGTGCTGCAGGAAGTCGTAGGCCCCTTCGACGTCGAGCTCCAACTCCACCGGCCGCTTGGCCGCGAGCGCCCGGTCCAGCGCGGGGTACAACCTGCCCGCCCGGCCCAGGTCGCCCAGCAGGACGTCCTCGGGCCGGTCGACCCACCGCCGCAGCACCGCGTCCTGCTTGTGCCACAACTGCTCGGCGGTCACCACCACGCTCGGCTCGTCGACGGCCTGGAGCAGGAACTCCACCCGCCACCCGTCCTGGTGCAGCCCGCCCTGGTCGGGCGAGCTGAGCCGGAAGCAGGTCCGAACCGGACTCTCCCGCAACCCACTGGCCCGCCAAGTCGCCAACCTGGCCCGCAACGCGCCCGCTTCCACCGGGATCCGGGGATCCCCGACCAACGCCGCCAACCACCGCCCCACTACCCGGCCACCACCGACCTCACGGCCACCAACCCCCGCGCCCCTCGCCCCCGCCCCACTCGTCCCTGCGCCCACTACCCCTGCGCCGCCCGACCCGCTGCCACTTGCCTCTGCGTCACCAGCCCCGGTGTCGATCGCCTCGGTGCCGCCCGCCCCGGTCTTCCGCAAGGCGGCCCGGACCTGCCGGGGGGGCGCGCCGGGGACGCCCACCAGCCCCCCGGCACCCGACCCCACGCCCGCGCCGGCCCCCCGGCGC
>NZ_JBFAAX010000205.1:0-9870 GCF_040639995.1 Actinosynnema sp. NPDC023658
GTGCGCCCAGGGCCGCACCGGGCGTGCCCGCACCGGTGGCCGACGTCGCGCCGGCCAACGCGCCCGCCAGCGCCGCCCCGCCGTTCTGGCTGGTCAGGGCCTTCAACGCGTCGGGGCTGTTGCTGAAGTCGACGTCGTAGGTCTTCGGCTCGCTCTGCGGCGTGTCGACGGTGATCTGCACGTGGCCGTTGTCGTCCGGCTCGGTGATCTTGATCTCGTTGTCGCCGCTCTTGATGGTGACGGTCTCGGGCGCCTCTTCCTCGCCCTTCACCCCGTCGGGCTTGCCGTCGCCGTTCTTGTCGTCCGGCTTGCCGTCACCGTCGAGGTCGTCCGGCTTCCCGTCGCCGTCCAGGTCGTCGGGCTTGCCGTCGCCGTTGGTGTCGCCGGGGACCTTGAGGTCGTCCGGCTTGCCGTCGCCGTCCTTGTCGAGCGGGTTCTCGGGCTTGGGCATCTCCGGGATGGACGGCGTGCCGCCGCCACCACCGGAACCGCTGCCACCGCCGCCCGTGCCACCGCCCGTGCCGCCACCGCCGCCGGTGCCCTTGCCGCCGCCTTCGTGACCGCCCTTGTCGCCGCCCTTGTCCCCACCCTTGTCGCCGCCCTTGTCGCCGCCCTCTTCAGCGGCGGCAGCCGGGAACGGGTTCTCGAACTCGGCCATGTAGCCGGCGAGGGTGTCCCACTTGGCGTCCACAGAGGACTTGGTCTCGGTGCAGCAGGTCTTGAACTGCTCGTAGAGCTGCCAGAACTCGACGTTGAACGAGTCGCGGATCCACTTCTTGCACTGGTTGATCGCGTAGTCGCGGTTCTCGTCGTTCAGGCTGCAGTCGTCGGAGTTGATCCGCTCGGCGATGTTGCTGCCGGTCTTCGAGTCGACCCAGCCCGCGATCTCCGACACGCGGTCCTTGGAGTAGTCGCCCTCGCCGCGCGCGAACGACACGACCTTCTCGGCCATGTACGTGTCGGCCTGGCCGATCTGCTCCCGGTACATGCCGAGGACCTCGTCGGCCTTGCTCTTGCACAGCTCGTACACGCCGCTGACGGCGGTGCGGGTCAGCTCGGCCGCGCCGTTGAGCCCGTCGGCCAGCTCGGTGATCTTCGGGCCGATCTTGCCGGTGTAGTGCTCGTGGGACTTGGTGGCCGCCTTGCCCTCCCACTCGCCGTAGAGGGCCTTGAGCCGACCGTCCACGTCCGACTTCATGTCGTCGATCTTGGCCTTGGCGTTGCCGAACTCGTCGGCCTCCATCAGCAGCTTGTGGAAGTTGATCCCGCGCTGCTCGTCGTACGGCTTCTGGATCTGCTCGGCGTAGTTCAGCGCCGTGGTGTTGCCGATGCAGTCGCCGGGCCGGTTGTTCCAGATGCCCTCGAACTTCTCGAACACCTTCAGGCCGGCCTTGCCCGCGTCGAACAGCTCGTCGGACAGCTGCACGCCCGAGCCGCCCGAGGTCGGCGGCTGCTTGGCGTCGAGCTGCTTCTGGCCCTCGTCGACGGCCTTGGTCTGCTCGTGCGAGTTGTAGCCCTTGCTGTCGCTCTCCGCCTTGGCCTCGTCGTAGCGGGACTGCAGGTCGCTGGTGCCGCGGTCCCAGAGGCTGGTGTCCCAGCTGTCGTAGTCGTAGCGGTCCTGGTAGGTGCCCGCTTCGTCCGGGATGTTCCACGGCGCCGTGGAGGCGACGTAGTCGTGCAGCAGCGCCTTCTTCTTGTCCTCGGAGACGTTCGGGTCGTCGAGGAGCGCCTTGACGTCGTTCCAGCTCGGCTCGGCCATCAGTACTGGCTCCCCAAGTCGGCGGCGTTGGTGGATTCGACGTCGTCGTAGGTCGTGGCGCCGGAACCGATCTTCCCGGCGAACCCGCCGAGCACGCTGGTCATGTTCGCGATGCCCTTGCCGAAGTTGTCGATCCCCGTCTTGTACTTCGTGAAGTGCTGCTGGTGCGCCTCACCGAAATCGCGGGCGACCGTCTGGGTCTGACCGACGTCCTTCAACCCGTCGGCCGTCTCCTTCGCCGCATCGGAAATGCCCTTCGAGGCTTTTTGCATCGCCTCGGTACTGGTGCCGTAACCGGCCACGGCGCTTCACTCCCCTCCGTGGCGCGACGGCCACGACCCAACTCGACGACTCGCCCTTTCCGACGCGACGCTTCGGCGTGCGGTTCCCATCGTGGCAGCCGCGCGGACCGCCCGACGGCGTTTCCGCCCTGGTCCTTGCAGGTGTAAACGCCGGGTCAGCCGTGGGGCGGTGGCTGCGGTGGAGGCTGGTGCGGAGGCTGCTGCGGCGGGTGGTGGCCCGGCGGGGGAGCCTGCGGGTACGGGCTCTGAGGGGGCGGTGGCTGCTGCCCGTACGGCGCTTGCCCGTAGGGCGGCTGACCGGGAGGCGCCTGCCCGTACGGGACCTGGCCGGGAGGCGCCTGACCGGGGGCGGGCGGGCCGTACGGCGGCTGGTGGCCGTACGGCGGCTGCGGCCCGGGTTGGCCGTACAGCTGCGGGTTGTGCTGGTAGGGCTGCCGCGGCTTCTTCGTCGACTTCACGATCACGACGACGAGCACGACGAGCCCGGCCAGCACCAGGAGCAGCAAGAGGTCGATCACCACGGCGGTGTCCCCCCGAACGGTCTGCGGGTCGGTGCGATCCCGGGGTCGGAGCGACCCCGAGGTCAGTGGACCGAGGAAACCACACCGGCGAGCCGCTGGGCGGCGGACTCCGCCAGCTCGTGCGTGGCGGCCTCGACCATGACGCGCACCAGCTGCTCGGTGCCCGACGGGCGCAGCAGCACCCGGCCGGTGTCGCCCAGCTCGGCCGACACGGCGGCGACCGCCTCGCTGACCGCGGCGTCCTTCGCCACCGCCGCCTTGTCGCCCACGACCACGTTGATCAGCACCTGCGGCAGCCGGCGCATCACGCCCGCCAGCTCGGCCAGGGGCTTGCCGGTCTCCGCCATCCGCGCCATCAGGCGCAACGCGGTCAGCAGGCCGTCGCCGGTGGTGGCGTGCGCGGGCACGATCACGTGCCCGGACTGCTCGCCGCCCAGCGCGAACCCGCCCGCGCGCAGCTCCTCCAGCACGTACCGGTCACCGACGGCCGTCGTCTTGAGGCTGATGCCGTGCTCGCGCATCGCCAGGTGCAGGCCGAGGTTGCTCATCACGGTGGCGACCAGCGTGTCGTCGGTCAGCTCACCGGCTTCCTTCATGCCGAGCGCCAGCACCGCCATGACCTGATCGCCGTCGAGGTCGTTGCCGTCGGCGTCGACCGCGACGCAGCGGTCCGCGTCACCGTCGTGGGCGATGCCCAGGTCGGCGCCGTGCTCGACCACCGCGGCGCGCAGCGGGCCCACGTGGTTCGAGCCGCAGCCGTCGTTGATGTTCAGCCCGTCGGGCGCGGTGTGGATCTCGACGACCTCGGCGCCCGCGCGGCGGTAGGCGTCCGGCGCGGCCACGGACGCGGCGCCGTTCGCGCAGTCCACCACGACCTTCAGGCCGTCCAGGCGGTGCGGCGTCACCTTGAGCAGGTGCTGCACGTACTGGCCCTCGGCGTCCTCGATGTCGTGGACGCGGCCGATGCCCGCGCCGGTGGGGCGGTGGTCGCGGTCGCCCAGCTTCTGCTCGATCTCGTCCTCGACCGCGTCGGGGAGCTTGTGCCCGCCGGCGGCGAAGAGCTTGATGCCGTTGTCGGGCATGGGGTTGTGCGAGGCGGAGATCATCACGCCGACGTCCGCGCCCAGCGCCGACACCAGGTAGGCGACGGCCGGGGTGGGCAGGACGCCCGCGCGCAGCACGTCCGCGCCCGCCGATGTGAGGCCGGCCACCACGGCCGCCTCCAGCATCTCGCCGCTGGCCCGCGGGTCGCGGCCGACCACGGCGACCGGGCGGTGCGAGCGGTCGTGCTCGGCCAGCACGCGTGCCGCCGACGCGGCGATGGACAGCGCGAGTTCCGGGGTCAGGTCCGCGTTGGCGAGACCGCGTACGCCGTCGGTGCCGAACAGCCGAGCCATGATCGCCGTGACCTCCATGTGCACATGACAATGGGCGGAAAAGCACTGCGGGAGCAGCAGTTCGACGAAGAACTGACTGCTCCCGCAGGATCGTGCTCGCTGGACCCGGGAAGGGTCAGCGCTTGCTGTACTGAGGCGCCTTGCGGGCCTTCTTCAGACCGTACTTCTTCCGCTCCTTGACCCGGGGGTCACGGGTGAGGAAGCCGGCCTTCTTCAGGACCGGGCGGTCCTCGGAGTCGACGGCGATCAGCGCACGCGCGATCGCGAGGCGCAGCGCACCGGCCTGGCCGGTGGTGCCGCCGCCACGCAGGGTCGCGATGACGTCGAACGTCTCCGGCTTCTCCGTCGTCACCAGGGGCTCGCGGATGAGCTGCTGGTGCACCTTGTTCGGGAAGTAGTCGTCCATCGACTTCCCGTTCAGGGTGAACTTGCCGGTGCCGGGGAGGAGCCGCACGCGGACGATGGCCTGCTTGCGGCGGCCGACCGTCTGCGCGAGGTGGTGCGCACCCGCGTTGAGCGTGTGCCGCACGACCGGCGTGGCCTCGACCTCGGCCTCGTCGGCGTCGCCTGCCTCGTCGGCCGCGGTGTCGGCCTCGGCTTCGGTGGCCTCGCCCTCGGTGGCCTCGGCCTCGGTGGCCTCGACCTCAGGGGCGTCCGCCTCGACGGCTTCGGTCTCGACGGCCTCGGTCTCGACGGTCTCGAGCTCGGCCTCAGGGGTCGTCACGTCGGTGTCCTCGGTCTGGTGCTCGGTCACTGGGCGACCTTCTTGATCTCGAACGGCTGCGGCTGCTGCGCAGCGTGCGGGTGGTTCGGGCCCGTGTAGACCTTGAGCTTGCCCGCGATCGCGCGGCCGAGGCGGTTCTTGGGCAGCATGCCCTTGATCGCCTTCTCGACCAGCCGGTCGGCGCGGGTGTCGAGCACCTCGCCGAACGAGCGCTGGCTCAGGCCGCCCGGAAAACCGGAGTGCCGGTACACGAACTCCTGATCACGCTTCTTGCCGGTCAACGCCACCTTGTCCGCGTTGATGACGATGACGAAGTCACCGGTGTCAACGTGAGGGGCGTAAGTCGGCTTGTGCTTGCCGCGCAGCAGCGTCGCGGCCTGGGTGGCGAGCCGACCGAGCACCACGTCCTGGGCGTCGATCACGTGCCAGGTTCGGGTCACCTCGCCGGGCTTCGGGCTGTACGTGCGCACGGGTCTACCTCGTCGTCACTTGCGTCTGGGGTCATTGCGGCGGCTGCTCAGGCCAGAGACCCCAGGTGGGCAGAGGACCAGAACACGAGGTACGCATAGTGCGCACCAGTTACCGCACAACAACGTAGGAAGATACCGGGTCGGGTCGGGTCGGGTCAAAACGGCCCCCCCGAACCGGCCCTGAACACGCGCGTGGCCCCGGAACCTCGAGGTCCCCGGGGCCACGCGAAGGGTCACAACGCGGTGACCTGTGTTACCAACGACCGGCGTTCTTCGACTCCGCGGCCTGGTAGGCCTCGGTGGCGGACGCGACGGCCGAACCGATCTGGGCCAGCACCTGCTGCAGGCCGGCGGCGGACTCGTCCCACGCGCGCTGGGCGGCCTGGTAGTTCTCCGACGCGCCACCGTCCCACTGGGCGATGACCGGCGCGAGGCGGGACTTCAGGTTCTCGAGCTCCGACTCGATCTTGTTGGCCTGGCCGCTGATCTCACCCGCGGCGCTGCTCAGGTGACCGAAATCGACCGCAATCTGGTTGGTGTCCATGATCTCCCCTTGGAAGTGAAGTCAGAAAGAAGAGCGAAAGCGAGTGGAACAGGAACGGAACGTGAATTCCGGGCGATCAGCCGCTGAGGCGGTTGGTGATCGACGACATCTCCTGCGCCTGCTCCTCTTCCTGCTGGATGTAGGTCGAGGCGCTGCCGTCCATCTGCTCGGCGATGTCGAGCAGGGCCTTCTGCAGCTTGTCGGCGTCCTCGCGGAAGCGCTCCATCAGCTTCTGGAAGGCCAGGGCCGCGCCACCCTTCCAGGCGCCGGACAGACCGTCGATGGTGCCACCGAGCTGACCCAGGACGCCCTGGACGTTGCCGTTGGTGCTGACGATGTCCTTCGCGGCACCGACGAGCTCCTCATGTCCGGTCTTGTAACCAGCCATTGGGTACGACCCCCTTGGTAGATGAGATCAGGCGCTCTTGCTTCGTACGCCTCTTACGACGCAGACCTTGCCATGGTCGGTTCCGCGTTGTCGCGACTTCTTGGGAAGTAGTTGCGGGTGTAAACGCACGGCCCGCCGGAAGGCGCTCAGTAGAGGATTCGCGCTTGCGAAAAGTCCTCGTCATCGCCCCTTTCGGGGGGCAGTTGACCCCTCGGGCCCGCGGCCGCTCGGGATCCGAGGACCGGGCGTGGCGGAACTGCATTTGCATTCGCGTCCGTTTGCTCTCGCGATTTCTCCGGCGTGAGCAGTTCGGCGCCCGGTGGCAACTCCTCCACGGGCAGGCCGCGGTGGTGGCGGAATCCGGTGGCGACCCGCTGCACGTCCGGTGACGTGGGCGCGTGGCCCTCGGGCCGGACCTGCCGGGCCCTGGCCTGCTCGGCCAGCTCGCGGTTCCGCTCGCGCTGGGCCGCGCTCCTCGCGCCCGCGGCGGCCGCCGCGCGCCTGCCCCTGGTCACCGCGGCGTCGAGGTCCGAGCGGAACCGGGCGAACGCCTCGGGAATCCCGGTCATCACACTCCTCACGAAGTCAGCTGGTCACGGTCAGCGTGCGGACGACCTGCTCGCACGCGGGGCGGACCCGGTCGCGACCGTCCTGCGGGTACTGGCACCCGACGTTGACCTGGACGGTGCCCTGGAACAGCACGTACCAGTCGATGGTGGCCGAACCCACCTCTTCCCGGTAGTAAACGACACCCTTGGTGGCGAAGTCAGCGGAAGCGTCGAAATCGGACACCCCGGCGCGCTGGTCGTACTGCCGGCGCAGCTCGGTGCGGGCCCGGTCCGGGTCCTGGGTGGCGTCGTAGTTGAGCAACCGCTCCTCCACCGCGATCACGTCCAGGGTGGACTCGGGCGCTTCCGGTTTGAGCAGCACCTTGCGGGTCTCGACCTGGCCGCCGGTCTGCTGCCAGCCGGCGGGCGCGACGAAGCTGTAGTCGTACTGGGCGATGGTCTTGCCGTCGGCCGCGCCGGAGGCCGGGGTGGACGAGGAGGCGGGCGTGGTGGGGCCGCCCTCCGTGGTCGTGTCCCGGCTCAACGCGTACGCCACGGACGCGCCGACGACGGCGAGCACCACGACGGCGGCGATCACGAGCAGCGGCACGCGGCTGCGGCGCGGCGGCGGCACGGGCGCCGGGGCGGACGGGAAGTACGACTGCTGCGGGAACCCGCCGGGCGGCGACGGCGGTGGCGTGATCCGCCGGGTGATCTTGCGGGTCTGGTCGTCGGTGATCTTGCGGGTGACCTCGCCGCTGCCGGGCGGCAGCGAGCCGGTGCGCAACGGGTCCACGCTCACCGCCCGCAGCGCGCCGCGGGCCACCACCGTCTCCGGCTGGTCGATGCTCGTGGGCACCACGCCGGACTGCTCCAGGACCAGGCGCGCGACCAGCGGGATACGGCTCGACCCGCCGACCAGGAACACGCCGGCGAGCCCGCGCGGGTCGAGCCCGGCGTCCCGCACCGCGGTCACCACCAGCGCGGCGGCGCGGTTGAGCGGCGTGCTGATCAGGCGTTCCAGGTCGGTGCGGGTGACGTGGGCGTCGGGGAACGGCGGCGGCATCGGCACGTCGGTGTAGGCGTGCCGGGACAGGGACTCCTTCGCGCCGCGCACGTCCTGGCGCAGCACCCGGCGCTTGCGGCGGTCGGACATCTCCCGACCCTCCACGAGCTCCCGCCACGCGTCCGGGTCGCCCGGCGCGACCAGCGAGCCGATGTGCTCCAGCAGCGCCTGGTCGACGTCCGCGCCGCCGAAGCCGGGGTCGCCCTTGGTGGCCAGCACGCGGAACGTGCCGCCCTGGCGGACGACCACGCTGGCGTCGACCGTGCCGCCGCCGAGGTCGAGCACGGCCAGCGCCGCGCCGTCCGGGATGGCGTGGGTGGCGGAGTGGAACACCGCCGCGGCGACCGGTTCGGGCACCAGGCGGACCTCCTGGGCCAGCCCGCGGGCGGCCTGGAGCAGCACCCTGGTGCGGATCGCGCCCCAGTCGGCCGGGTGGGTGAGCACGAGCAGGTCGACCCGGGCGCCGCCGGCCACGTGCCGGGCCTCGTCGACGGCCCTGGTCAGCACGGCCCGCACGACGTCGACCACCGGCAGCACGCTGGTGCCGAGCAGCAGCTCGCCCTCGTCGACGCGGCGCTTGGGGTGCGGCTCGTAGCGGGACGGGTCCACCGCCGCCTGGCGTTCGGCCTCCTGCCCGACGAACAGGGTGCCGTCGGCCGCGGCGAACACCGCGGAGGGCACGATCGGCTGGCCGTCGACCACGACGACCTGCGGTTCCCGGCCGTGCAGCGACATGGCGACGCAGGTGCTGGACGTGCCGAAGTCCACCGCCACGTGCAAGCTCATCCGTCATCCCCCTCGTCGGCCGGGGCGGGCCTGCATATGCATACCCCACGGGACCGACGGTTCGTCGGCTGGTCGTGCGATCGCCGGTCCGGAGGTCCGCTCCACCGACCGATCGGGTTCAGCGGGCAGCCGCCGCGGTCACGTCAACGCGTCGAGTTCGCGGCGCACTTCCCCGGCGCGCGGGTGCCGCAGCTCCTCGAACACGGCCAGGGACCTGCGCAGCGCCGCGCGCGCCGCCTCCACGTCCCCCGTCCGCCGGAGGGTCTCCGCGAGGTCGCTCCACGAGCCGGCCTCGTAGTAGCGGTCGCCGGACTGCGCGAACAGCCGCACGCCCTCGCGCTGCACGGTCAACGCCTCCTCCAGCCGCCCGAGCTCGCGGTAGGCCAGGCCCAGGGTGTCGATCGCGGAGGCGTGGCCGGGCAGGTCGGACAGCCCCTCGTACAGCGCGATCGCGTCCATCGAGTGACGGACCGCCTCGTCGTGCCGGCCGATCAGGTGGTAGCTCCACCCGCTCGACGTGAGCGCGCGCGCCTGCCCGTGCGCGTGGCCGATCTCCCTGAACAGCTCCAGCGCGCTCAGTTGCAGCGGCAGCGCCTCGGTGGACCTGCTTCCGATCTCGAAGATCCCGCTGATGTTCACCAGCACGTAGCCCTCGGACACCCGGTCGCCCGCCTCCCGGAACAGGCGCAACGCGGTGTGGAGGTGGTCCTCGGCCTCGTCCCAGCGGTGGAGGAGGGTGGCCGCGCGCCCCAGACCGCGGTGCATGTTCGCCCGCAGTCCCGGGTCACCGAGCCGTTCCGCCGCGACGAGCGCCCGCCGGCACGCGTCCACCCACTCCAGCCAGTGCCCGCTGCGGTGGAAGAAGGTCGCCGTGCACTGCGGGATCAGGCACGCGTGGGCGTCGAACCCGTGCTCGGCCGCGTGGTCGGCCGCCGCCAGCAGGGTCCGGAACTCGGTGCGGTACCAGTCGAGGGCGGCGGCGTGGGACTCGACGTGCTCGGGGCGGACGCCCGGCCGCGCCGGCGGCAGGTCCACCGGTTCGCGCTGCGGGTAGAGCGCCTTGTCCGCTCGCTCGGCGGTGTGCAGGAAGTGGTCGAGCAGCCGGGCCCGCGCCTCGCGGATCGCCTCGGGCGGGTCCTCCTCGGCGGCGAGGTCGGCGGCGTAGCTGCGGAGCAGGTCGTGCATCACGTACCGGCCCGGCACGTGCTCGGAGACCAGGTGCGCCTGCGTCAGCTCCGCCAGCGCCCGGCGCGCGTCGGTGGGCGGGAGGGCCGAGCCCGAGGCTGGCGCGCACGGCGGTCTCCGACCCCGGCGTCCCGGACTTCCGCAGCAGGTGCCGGGTCAGGGGGTGCGCGCAGAACCGGC
>NZ_JBFAAX010000206.1:0-9826 GCF_040639995.1 Actinosynnema sp. NPDC023658
CCCGGTAGTTAAGCCTTCCAGCGCCGATGGTACTGCACTCGTGAGGGTGTGGGAGAGTAGGACGCCGCCGAACAATTTTTCGCCTTCAGGGGCACCCAGGTATTCGGGTGCCCCTGAAGGCTTTTTTGCGTTCAAGGGCCTTGCTCCTCGCCCGGCCGGTAGGACCGACCACGGTGGCGCGGCGGCGAAGCGGCACGACTACCTTCTTTGTCCATGCACCACGAGCAGTCCGGACACCAGGAGCACGCCGACCCGCGGACCGAGCGCCGTTCCGGCGGGAACGTCCCCGTCCAGGCCGACCTTGCCACGAACCCGTTCCGGGTCGACCGGGACCGAGTGGCCAGTTCGCCGTTCTTCGCGCGCCTCGGCGGCGTGACGCAGGTCGTCAGCTCGACCGGCTCGGGTCTGCTGGTGCACAACCGCCTCACGCACAGCCTGAAGGTCGCCCAAGCGGCCCGTGCCATCGCGGAACGCCTGAACACCCGCCCCGACGTGGCCAACCTGCTGGACAAGCTCGGTGGCTGCGACCCGGACGTGGTCGAGGCGGCCTCACTGGCGCACGACCTGGGTCACCCGCCGTTCGGGCACCTCGGTGAGCAGGTCCTCGACCGCCTGGCCCGGCACCGGTTCGGCCTGTCGGACGGCTTCGAGGGCAACGCCCAGTCGTTCCGCATCGTCACGACGACGGACGTGCGCGGTCCGGCCGCGGTGGGGCTGGACCTGACGGTGGCGGTGCGCGCGGCGATGCTCAAGTACCCGTGGACGCGCCTGTCCTACCCGACGCCGCACCCCAGGGACCTGCCCGCACCACCCCGTGGCGCGGCCGAACCGGAGGACGCGCCGGGCACCGGTTCCAGCAAGTTCTCCGCCTACGTCACCGAGCTGCAGGACGTCGAGCAGTCCCGCGCGTTCTACACGGCACGGCTGGACGCGTGGCAGCAGACGGTGGAGGCGTCGGTGATGGACACCGCCGACGACATCGCCTACGCCATTCACGACCTGGAGGACTTCCACCGGGTCGGCGTGCTGCAGCACGCGACGGTGTCCAACGAGCTGAACACCTGGCTGGAGCACGCGGTGGAGCTCGCGGGCCTGAGCGCCGCCGACCTGGCCGCCCAGGAACGCCGACCCGGCCGTTCGCTGGAGGCGCTGCGCCGCAGGCTGCACGCCAAGGACTCGTGGGCGGTGCACGACGACGCGTTCGCGCAAGCCGTGGCGAAGGTGCGGGCCGAGCTGGTCGACGGGCTGCTGGCGGTGCCGTTCGACGGTTCGGTGGAGGCGGAGCAGGCCGTGGCCGGGTTCTCGGCCCGCTGGACCCGTCGCCTGGTCGACTCGGTCGGCGTGGTGGAGGAGCCGACGACCCGCACCGGTCACGTGGTGCTGGCCGTGCCGCAGTGGCACGAGGTGCAGGTGCTGAAGTTCGTGCACCGCCGGTTCGTGCTGCTCCGGCCGGACCTGGCGCTGCACCAGCGCGGCCAGGCGCGGCTGCTGACGGCGCTGGTCGAGGCGTTGGAGCAGTGGGTCACCGACCGGCACGAGGCGAACCGGCTGCCGCGGCGGCTGCACGACCTGGTCGAACTGGCGGGGGAGGAGTACGCGGCCCTGGCTCGGACAGACCCGTCGCTGCTGGTCGGGGCCACCGGTGAGACACCGAGCGGGCCGGATGCCGTCCGGGCGCTGGCCAGGGGCCGCGCGGTGGTCGACTTCATCGCCTCGCTCACCGACAACCAGGCGGCGGCGCTGCTCGACGCTCTGTCCGGGCGGACCGGTCAGCTGTGGACAGATGCTTTTGTACTGTGAAATGTGATGGATTCACCGTCTGAGAAGTAGGCCGAACGGTGGCAGACGGTACTTGTCCGTGCGCAATACGTTGACCCCTCGGTCGGAGACATCCGACCGCAGGCCGCGTGCGTCGGGGGCACGCAAGAGCTGGGGGAGACGCCTGTGCGCTCACCGAAACGTCGTTCGCGAAGAACCGCGCTGATCGCCGCGGGTGCGGCGGTGCTGATGACCCTGGGTGCCGTGTCGCCCGCCTCGGCCGACCCGGTCAAGGCGTCGAAGGGTGTCGAGGACAAGACCGCCGCGCAGATCGCGGCGTTGCAGGACATCAAGAAGTCGCTCTCGGCCGCCGAGTCCAAGGTGGACAGCGCGCTCGTGGTCGAGCAGCGCCGCCGGTCGAACTCCACCACGTTCAACAGGCTCCCGGCGTTGCAGACCGGGGTGAAGGTCCAAAGCGGAGACACCGTCGTGGTGGACATCCGCGCGTTCAAGGTCACCGACGACCTGGTCGCCGCCGTGAAGGCCGCGGGCGGCGGGATCCGCTCGGTCTCCACCGAGGGCAACACGGTCCGCGCGCAGCTGCCGCTCAACGCGCTGACCCGCCTCTCCGCGCGTGGCGACGTCCGCCGCGTGGAGACCGCCGTCGAGTACAAGACGTTCCACGAGCAGCAGGCCGGCAAGGCCGACCCGGCGGTCTCGAAGGAGGACAAGGCCCGGGAGATCGAGGCCCGCACCCGTGAGGTCCTGGTCGCGCCGCAGGCGGTCCGGACCGGCGAGGGCGACCGGGCGCACGCCGCCGACACCGCCCGGGGCGACTTCCACGTCACCGGCACCGGCGTGAAGCTGTGCGCGCTGTCCGACGGCGTCGACTCGCTGACCCTCTCGCAGGCCGCGGGTGAGCTGCCCGCCGGCGTGGAGGTCCTCGCGGGCCAGGAGGGTTCCGGCAACGAGGGCACCGCGATGCTGGAGATCCTCCACGACATCGCGCCGAACGCGAGCCTCGGCTTCGCCACCGCCGTCAACGGTGACGCGAGCTTCGCGGACAACATCCGCGCCCTGCGCTTCCGGCTGGGTTGCGACGTCATCGTCGACGACGTCCTGTACTTCAACGAGTCGCCGTTCCAGGACGGCGTGATCGCGCAGGCCGTGGACGCGGTCGCCGCCGACGGCGCGCTGTACTTCTCCTCCGCGGGCAACGAGGGCAACGTCGCGGACGGCACCTCGGGCCACTGGGAGGGCCAGTTCGTCGACTCGGGCGTGGGCGTCGGCAAGTTCGCCGGCACCGCGCACGACTTCAACCCCTCGCCGGACGCCAAGCAGGTGTTCAACCCGCTGTCGGAGAGCTCGGGCAGCGTGCCCGTGACGCTGTTCTGGTCCGACCCGCTGTCGTCGTCGTTCAACGACTACGACCTGTACCTGGCCAACGCGCAGGGCAACGTGGTGGCGTTCAGCCAGGGTGTGCAGGACGGCAGCCAGGACCCGTACGAGCGGCTGACCACGCCCGCGAGCGCGTCCGGCCTGCGGTTGGCCGTGGTCAAGTTCCGCGGTGACGACAAGTACCTGGCGCTGTCCGCGCTGGGTGGTCGCTTCAAGGACTCCTCCGACGGGCTGAAGAAGTTCGCCACCTCCGGCGTGACCCGTGGCCACTCCGCGGCCAAGGGCGCGATCAGCGTGGCGGCGGCGCCGGCGAACAACCCGCTGCCGTTCGACCTGGAGCCGGGCGACCCGGCCAACCCGCGCGGTCCGTTCCCCAACGCGTTCGACGGCACGCAGAAGCCGGAGCGGTTCACCTCCGACGGTCCCCGCCGGGTGTTCTTCGCGCCCGACGGCACCCCGCGCGAGGAGGTGCGGCAGAAGCCGGACCTGACCGCGGCGGACGGCGTGCAGACCAGCGTGGCGGGCTTCAACCCGTTCTTCGGCACGTCGGCCGCCGCGCCGAACGCCGCGGCCATCGCCGGTCTGGTGCTGTCCGGCAACCCGGGCCTGGCCGCCGCCGAGGTGCGGGAGGCGTTGACCGCGACCGCGATCGACCTCGTCGAGGCGGGCGTGGACAACCGGACCGGTGCGGGTGTCGTGCGCGCCGACCTGGTGCTGGCCTACACCGGCGCCTCGCCGCAGCCGCTGGCGAAGGCGCAGAAGCCGTCCGTGGTCAACGACGCCGACGGCAGCCAGTACCTCAAGCCGGGCACCACGGCGACGGTCACCGTGCCGGTGGTCAACGTCGGTGACGGCACCGCCGCGTCGACCAGCGTCGTGCTCACCTCGCCCACCGCGGGGGTGACGATCGCGCCGCGGTCGAAGTACTACGGCACGGTCGAGGTCGGCCAGACGGTCACGAACACGTTCAAGGTGACCGTGCCCGCCTCGGCGGGTGTCGGTTCCGCGGTCCGGTTGGACGCCCGGGTGACCTTCGCGGGCACGACCTCACCGACCACGAGCACGTTCACGCTCAACGTCGGCGAGCCGTCCCGCGACACCAAGGTGTTCGCCTACGCCGGGCCGGTCGTGGCCATCCCGGACAACGACGCCACCGGCGTGTCGGTGACCATCCCGGTCAGCGGGATCGGCCGGGCGTCCAAGCTGGTGTTCTCCATCGACGGCGACACCTGCAACACCAACACCGGCGCCACGACGGTCGGCATCGACCACACGTTCGTCGGTGACCTGGTCGGCACGCTGACCTCGCCGTCCGGCGCGACCGCCACGGTGTTCCAGCGCAACGGCGCCACCGGCAACAACCTGTGCCAGGTGGTGTTCGACGACGCCGCGGCGCAGCCGTTCTCGTCGGTGACCAGCGCCATCGCCCCGTACACGGGCACGTGGCGGCCCACCACCCCGCTGGGCGCGCTGCTGGCCGAGCCGGTGGACGGCACGTGGACGTTCAAGGTCGTGGACGCGGCCGCGTCCGACCGCGGCTCGGTCCGCGCGGTCTCGCTGAAGATCAACGGTTACGTCTGAGTGACGGGCAGTGCGTGAAAGGGCCCCGGGAGCGTGCTCCCGGGGCCTTTTCGTTCACGTGTTACTTCGGCCACTCCCAGCGGATGCCGAACACGCCGGGCCCGAAACCGAGCGCCACGGCGTGCACGCCACCGGCCGCGTCGAGGGCCAGGTTGCGGCGCCGGGACGGGGTGTCGTCACCGGCGGGCACGCTGAACTGCTGGCAGCGGGCGGGCAGGTTCGACTGGTCGAACCGCACCTCGATCACGTACTCGCGCACCGGCAGCCGGAACTTGCGGGCGAACGTGTTGTTGCCCGCCGGGTAGTGGCCCTCGGCGAACAGCAGCTCGTACTCCATGATGATGGTCTCGCCCCTGGTCAGGGGCCGGTCGAACATCATCTCGGCGGCCATGATGTTGGCTTCGGTGTCCTCGACCACGCGGCCGAGGTGGCAGTTGCGCAGGTTGACGACCTGGGGCAGCACGTTGGCCTGCTCGGTCTCGAACACGAGCGCCCAGCGGTCCGGGCCGTCCTGCTCGGCGCGCAGGATCTGGCGCACCCACACCGAGCGCTGACCGCCGTTCGCGGCGATCTCGATCCGGTCGTGCTGGCTGATCCGGCCCAGCTTGACGTCGGAGGACGTGTCCACCTTCGTGAGCAGGTCGGCCACCCGCTCGCGACGCGCCCAGAGCGCGTCAATCGGCATCATCGTCGTCGGTCGGGACCGCCTGCCGCGCGGGCGCGGCGGGCCGAGCAGCGCCGACAGGCCCGCCTGCGGCACGCCGAGCACGGTTTCCAGGTGGCGCAGCGCCTCCAGCGACTCGGGTCGCTCGGGTCGGCGTCGGCCGGACTGCCAGTAGCTCAGCGTCGCGACGCTGATGGTGACCCCGCGCAGCGCGAGCCGGTGCTGGATGCGGTCGAGACTCAGCCTGCTCGCTTTGATCGCGGCTCTCAGCGCCTCGGGGAACGGTCCCGTGGTGAGAAGCTGCGCAAGACTGCCGTGGCCCGCCGAGTCGAGTTCGTCGACGGACAGGTTTGGTCGACCGGCAGCGTTGGTCATTGTGACTCCCCGCTGTCATGAGATCACGCCCCAGTGACCCTACCCGCCAACGCAGTGCATTGGTGCCTTCCAGGTGGAGTCATTGATTGGGCCATACGGGTTACGAGTTCACTGGGACGGGCATCGTTCTGTCAAGTGGTGAACATCCGTGCTCCTCCCTTTGTAAACCCGTCGGTAACATTGTGCAACGCGGGCTTCGGGTTCGGCGCGACGCCTCTTCGGTGCCCTGTGCCATCCGGCCGTCCACCTGCTCAGCCGTACGCGCGCCGCCGGTCCCGCCCCCGGCCCCGCCGGTCCCGTGCCGTTGGCGGCCGTTGATCCGTTGGGCCTACTGTGTGCCCGGTGACCGCCGCCCCGGACGTCGTGCCCCTGCCGGAGGACCCCCTGACGGAGGTCGCGACCGCCGTGCTCGGCTCCGGCCGGCACGTGGTGCTCGACCTCCTGGACGTCGTGAGCCACCACGGCGGGCCGCTCGTCGACGTGGTCCGCGCGGGTGACGACCTGCTGCCCCGGTTGGCCCACGAGGAGGCGCTCGACCAGGCGCTGCGACTGGCCCGGCAGGCGCTGCGGCCCGGCGGCCTGTTCGTCGCCGCCGTGCCCGAGCTGGACAAGCTCGGCAGGCTCCGGCCCACCGCGCCGCCGCCGAAGGTGTCCGGTCGCGGCCCGAACCGGCAGGTCACCGTGCAGCTGTGGGACTGGGCGGCGGACGGCGAGTCCTACGCCCTGGAGGTCGTGCGGCTGGTGCGCGGCGAGGGGACGTGGGAGGTGGCCAACACGGTGTCGACCCGGCACCGCGTGCTGTCGCCCGAGCAGGTGTCCGCGTCGCTGACCGAGGCCGGGTTCGGCGCGGTCCAGCGGCTGTCGCCCGCCGAGTGCGGGCACCCGCTGCCCGTCTGGGTCGCGGTCGCGCCGGCATGACCGCGGTCGGGCCGGCATGACCAGGGTCGCGCCGGCATGAACAGGGTCCGCCCGGTCTCCGGTGGCGGACGGGCGGTCGAGGTGCCGCCGGAACGCCTGGCGGGGTGGTTCAGCCGGTTCGCCGAACGGCACGGCGGGGTGGTCTCCACCTCGGTGACGCCCGCTCGGTGCCTGGTCACGGCGGTCGACGGCGCCACGGCGTCCGTTTCGGCGGCGTTCGGTGAGTTCACCCCGGCAGGTGACGCCGATGGTCTGGTGCTCGACGCGCTGCTGGCCCACGCGTCGACGTCGCGCCGGGTCGGGCTGCTGCTCGTGCGGCTCGGCGGGCACAGCATCGGGGTGGCGCAGGACGGCGTGGTGGTGGTGTCGACCACCGGCAGCCGCCAGGTGCACGGGCGCAACAAGGCGGGCGGGTGGTCGCAGCAGCGGTTCGCGCGGCGGCGGGAGGGGCAGGCGAGGGTCGCCCTCCAGGCCGCGGCCGACGACGCGGCGCGGGTGCTGGCGCCTCGGGTGGGCGAGTTGGACGCCGTCGTGCTCGGTGGTGACCGACAGGCGTTGGACGCCCTGCGGGGTGACCGTCGGTTGGCGGAGGTGTTCGCGCTGGCGTCACCGCGCGTGCTGGACGTGCCGGAGCCCCGGCGGGCGGTGCTGGACGAGGCCGCGGTCCGGGCGCGGGCGGTGGAGGTCGTGGTCCGGGAACCCGCCGGAAACTCGTGACAACCCCCACCCACCCCGACCGCATTCATAAGGGTGAGGAGGCACCGAACCGCGGTGGCCCCGATCCCGAGGAGCAGTCTTGCTGCGCAAACGACTCGTGCTGGCGGCCGGGGCCGTCCTGCTCGGCGGTCTCGCCGTGACCGTGCCCGCGCTGGCGTCCGGCGGCGGTGACGACGCGCCCGCGTCGACCACCACCTCGCCCGCCACCTCGCCCGCCACCACCCCGGTCACCACGTCGCCCGTGGCGGTGACGCCGCTGCCCTCCACCTCGCCACAGCCGATCGAGACCACCCGGACCACCTCCCTGGAGCCGCAGCCCACCACGACCGAGAGCCCCGAGGTCACCCCCGGGCCGACGACCGCGTGGCCCCAGCCGGAGGTCACCCCGGCCCCCGAGGAGACGGTGACGACCTCGCCCGGCGCGTCGATCCCGGTGACGGTCACGACTACGAGGCAGCCGCTGCCGACGCCGACCACGGCCACCACGAGGCGCTGACGGCGTGAGCTGGGACGCGGAGTTCACCCACTACTTCGACCGGTGCGCCGACTCGATGCGCTTCACCGCGCTGTTGTTGTGCGGCAACCACCACGAGGCCGAAGACGTGGTGCAGTCCGCGTTCCTCAAGCTCTACCTCGCGGGGCCGAAGCTGGCGCACCGCGACGGGGTGGAGGCCTACCTCCGGCAGATCGTGGTGCGCACGTTCCTGGCCGAGCGCCGGCGGGTGCGGTGGAAACGGGAGAAGCTCACCGACGTGCTGCCGGAGGCGCCGGCGCCGGGGTCGTCGTTGAGCGAGGACAAGCTGGTGGTGTGGCAGGCGTTGAGCGCCGTGCCCGCCAAACAGCGGGCGACGCTCGTGCTGCGGTACTGGCACGACCTGGGGGTGGAGGAGACGGCCGCGGCGCTGGGCTGCTCGGTCGGCACGGTGAAGAGCACCACGAGCCGCGGCCTCAAGGCGTTGAGGCAGAGGTTGGGACCGGAGTTCGGCGCGTTGTGGCAGGAGGTGTCGCGCGGTGCTTGAGGACGAGCTGAAGAAGACGTTCGAACAACTGAACATCCAGCCGCTGCCGCGCACGTTCGGGGCGATGGACATCGTCCACCTGGGCACCAGGGCGAAGCGCCGCCGTCGCACCTACGCGGTGGCCGCGGCCGGCACGGGCACCGCGGTGGTCGCCGTGGTGATCGCGTTCACCCTGAACCGGGCCCCGGCGGGCACCGACGACAGCCCCGCCGGCCCGCCGGGCCTGGACACCACCACCAGCAGCACCTCGGTCCACCCCACCACCGTGCCGGAGGGGACCCCCTCGCGGAGCCCGGAACCCACCCGGACGTCCGACGAGATCACCACGTCGAGCCCGGACAACCCACCGGCCACCACCGTCCCGCTGACCGTCACCTCGACCACGACCAAAACCTCGGGCCCGGTGGCCGAAACGACAGCCGAAGCCACCAGCCGCTAACCCCTCGCCCACGCCGGCCGGCCCTCCGCCGACCCTGGGGCCGGACCCGCCGGGCCCCTCCGCCGACCCCCGGGGCCGGGCCAGCCGGGCCGACCCCTTCCGCCGGGCCCATCCCTTCCGCCGGGCTGCTCCCTCCGCCGGGCCCATCCCCGCCCCAGGTCTATCCCGCTCTAGGCCGAACTGCGCGCCGGGCCCGCTTCACCGACCCCGTCCCGCCGCGCCGGGCCCGCTCCACCGACCCTGTCCCACCGCGCTGGACCCGTTCCGCTGCGCCGAGCCCGTTTTGCCAGCCGATCCCACGCTGCCGTGCTCCGCCTGCCCCGCTCCGTCCACCGCGCCGGGCCTGCTCCGCCGCGCCGCGCTCCGCCGCACCGGCCTGCTCCGCCGCGCCGCACCCACGCTGCTTGCCCCGCCCGCTCCGCTCTCTCGACCGTGCCGGGCCCGTTCTACCGAATCCCGTTCCACCGCCGGGCCCGTTCCTCTGGGCCGACCCACTCGGCCGTGCCGGGCTCGCTCCGCCGAGCCTGTCGCGCCGCGCCGGGCCCGCTCCACCGGGCCGACCACTCCGCCGTGCTCGCCCGCTTCACCGGCCAGCCCTATCCGACCCGCGCCCGGCCCGTTTTGCCGGGCCGATCCCACTCGGCCTTGCTACGCCTGCTCCGCACCGCACCGCGCCGCGCTCGCACCGCGCTCGCACCGCGCCGGGCCGGGCCGGGTCCGTTCTGTTCCGCTTCGCCCACCGGACCGAGCTCGTTCCACCGAGCCCCGCTCGCGCTGCTTGCCCCGCCCGGCCCGCTCTGCTTCGCGCTGGCCACGGCCCTCGCGCCACGTGTTCACCCGTCGCCGGTCGAGTCACCATCACCAGCGGGCCAGCGAGTTGCCTATCGTCTGCCGCCCGCGCCGCTCGTCTGTCGCTCTGGCCGTCGCCTCCGCCGGCCGTCTCACGCAGCAATGGCG
>NZ_JBFAAX010000207.1:0-9781 GCF_040639995.1 Actinosynnema sp. NPDC023658
GGTCGGGCCGCGCTCCGGCGCTCAACGGTCGAGGAGGTCGAGGAGGATGGCCGCCTGGGCGGACGGTTCCCCGTCCTCCGGGCGCAGCACGAGGTCAGGGCTCCGGGGTGCCTCGTACGGGTCGTCCACGCCGGTGAAGCCGCGGATCTCCCCGCGCAGCGCCTTGGCGTACAGCCCCTTGGGATCGCGTTGGGCGCAGACGTCGAGCGGGGTGTCGACGAAGACCTCGACGAACCGCAGGCCGGCTTCGTCGTGGATGCGCCGGACCTCGTCCCGGTCGGCCCGGTAGGGGCTGATCAGCGACACCACGGCGACCACGCCGGCGTCCGCGAACAGCTTGGCGATCTCGCCGGTGCGCCGGACGTTCTCCCGGCGGTCCTCCGCGCTGAAGCCCAGGCCCGCGTTGATGCCGAGCCGCAGGTTGTCGCCGTCCAGCAGGTAGGCCGGACGTCCGGACGCGACCAGCCGTCGCTCCAGGTCCGCGCCGACGGTGGACTTGCCGGACGCGGACAGCCCGGTGAGCCACACGGTCATCCCCCGCGTCGCCCGCTCGGCGCGGGTGACCGTCGACTCGTGCCGGACGATGTTGGCCGCGGTCACCGCCGGACCGATGATCATCCCCGCCCCGACGGTCTTCCTGCTGACCTGGTCGACCAGGATGAAGCTGCCGGTGTCGCGGTTGCGGCGGTACGGGTCGAACATCAACGGCTGCTGCGCGCGCAGCCGGATCCGGCCGATCTCGTTGAGGGCCAGCGAGTCGACGTCCCTGTCGCGGTGCAGGGTGTTGACGTTCAACCGGTAGTCCAGCTCCCGCACCGTGGCCACGACCTCGCGCGTCGTGTGGTGCACGGTGTAGCGGTCGCCCGCGGTCAGCTCGACGTCGTCGGCCAGCCAGCACACCATCGCGTCGAGGTCGGTGCCGACCTCCGGCCGGTTGCCGGGGCGGCAGATCAGGTCGCCGCGCACGATGTCGATCTCGTCGGTGAGCGCGAGGACGACCGCCTGCCCGGCGAACGCCTCCTCGACCTCCGTCCCGCCCGGACCCCAGATGCCGTCCACCGTGGTGCTGAACCCCGACGGCAGGACGGTGACCTCGTCTCCCGGTTTGAACACCCCGCCCGCGATGGTGCCCGCGTAACCGCGGAAGCCCTGCTTGTCCGCGGCGAGGTCCGTGCCGTGCGCGCGGATGACGTACTGCACCGGCAGCCGGGCGTCGATCAGGTTGCGATCGGACGCCACGTGCACCTCTTCGAGCTGGTGCAGCAGCGCGGCGCCCTCGTACCACGGCGTTTCCGCGCTGCGGTTGACGATGTTGTCCCCGTGCAGCGCCGACACCGGCACGAAGGTGAGGTCGTGCAGGTCCAGCTTGGCGGCGAACCGCCGGAACTCCTCGACGACCTCCTCGAACCGCTCCTGCGCGTAGCCGACGAGGTCCATCTTGTTCACGCACACGACCAGGTGCGGCACCCCGAGCAGGCTGGCGATGAACGCGTGCCGCCGCGACTGCTCCAGCACGCCCTTCTCCGCGTCGATGAGGATCAGCGCGACGTCGGCGGTCGACGCGCCGGTCACCATGTTGCGGGTGTACTGGAGGTGGCCCGGGGTGTCGGCGATGATGAACTTCCTCCTCGGCGTGGCGAAGTAGCGGTAGGCCACGTCGATGGTGATGCCCTGCTCGCGCTCGGCTCGCAGGCCGTCGGTGAGCAGCGCGAGGTCCGTTCGCGCGTTCCCGCGCTGCGCGCTGGTCCGCTCGACCGCGGCGAGCTGGTCCTCGAAGATGGCTTTGGAGTCGTACAGGAGCCGCCCGATCAGCGTCGACTTGCCGTCGTCGACGCTGCCTGCCGTGGCCAGCCGAACGAGTTGACGCATCAGAAGTAGCCTTCCTTCTTCCGGTCCTCCATGCCGCTCTCGGAAATCCGGTCGTCCGCGCGGGTGGCGCCGCGTTCGGTGACCCGCGTGGCGGCGACCTCCGCGACGACCTCCGCGGGCGTGGCCGCCGTGGACTCCACGCACCCGGTGCAGGTGGCGTCTCCGACCGTGCGGAACCGGACGGTCGTGGTGAACGGCTCGTCGTGCGGCGTCCTGGGCAGGAAGCGGGTGTCGGCCAGCAGCATCCCGTCGCGACGGACGACGCCACGCCGGTGGGCGTAGTAGATCGACGGCAGCTCGATGCCCTCGGCCTCCACGTAGGTCCAGATGTCGAGCTCGGTCCAGTTCGACAGCGGGAACACCCGGATGTGCTCGCCCTTGCGGTGCCTGCCGTTGTACAGCCGCCAGAGCTCCGGCTGCTGGTTGCGCGGGTCCCACTGGCCGAACTCGTCCCGGAAGCTGAACACCCGCTCCTTGGCCCGCGCCTTCTCCTCGTCGCGCCGCGCCCCGCCGAAGACCGCGTCGAAGCCGTGCTCGCGGATGGTGCGCAGCAACGTGGTCGTCTGGAGCCGGTTGCGGCCCGTCCGCGGATCCTCCACGACCCGGCCCGCGTCGATGTCGTCCTGCACCTCGCCCACGACGAGTCGCAGACCGCGCTGCTCGACCACCCGGTCGCGGTACTCGATCACCTCGTCGAAGTTGTGCCCGGTGTCGATGTGCACCAGCGGGAACGGCATCGGCGCGGGCCAGAAGGCCTTGGCGGCCAGGTGCAGCATGACCACGGAGTCCTTGCCCGCGGAGAACAGCAGCGCGGGCTTGGCGAAGGTGGCCGCCACCTCGCGGAAGATGTGCACCGCCTCGGATTCGAGGGCTTGCGGGTGCGCCAGTTCGTAGGACGTCGTCATCTAGCCCTCCGCGGGTCGGGTCTGGTCCACGGCCGCGGCTCGGCCGATCCCGGCGAGCCGGTCGAGCAGGGCGCGGACCGGCTGGTCGGCGTCGGCCGCCACCGCCGCCAGCGCCGTCTGCCACTGCCGCAAGGTGGTCTCGGCCTCCTCGGCCGTGAAGTAGGCCGTCGGGTAGTCGGCGCGCACGCTCCAGCCCTTGCCGTCCGCGACGACGTACTGGAGCCAGTCGAACTTCGCGGAGGCGCCGCCCACGTACACCCGCTCGCAGTGCAGCCCGGGGAGCACCAGCCGGCCCGGGGCCTCGTCGAGGCCGAAGCAGATGCGGCCGAGGTGCTCACCGGAGAGCACGCGCCGCGTGCGGGCGACTCCCCCGCCCAGCTTGGCGTAGGGCATGTTCCGGTGGCGCAGCACCGCCAGCGAACTGCGCTTCACGCCGAGGCAGACCTCCCCGAGCGTGCTCTCGGCGGGGACCTGGCACCGCAGGGGCAGGAGGTCGGTGAGGCATCCGATGACACCGTCGAGCTCCGGGTCGCCGCGGCGGGAGACCGGCGTCCCGATGACGATGACGAGGTCCTCGCCGTTCACCGCCGCGGCCGTGCTCGCCATGCCGGCGGTCATCAGCACGGTCGGCGTGTTGCGCAGCGACCGGGCCCGCGCGCGGAGCGCGCCCCCCAGCTCCGGCGTGATCGTGCCGCGCACGGTGGCGCACTCCGAGCCCCGCCGCTCGGGCAGCGGGCGCGGGCCGGGTGGCAACCGGTTGAGCGGACGTGCCCCGTCCAGGTACTCGGCCCAGAAGGCCTGGTCCTCGGGATCCACCCCGGACGCGCGCCGGCGGACGGCGTACTCACCGAGCGTCGAGTCCGGCAGCGGCGGCAGCGCCTTCGTCGCGACACCGATCTGCTCCGCGTACAGCGCGGACAGCTCCTCGTCGATCAGCACCAGCGAGGCGTCGTCGACGGCGATGTGGTGCACCTGCACCAGCAGCACGTGCTCGTCCGGAGCGAGCTCGTACAACGTGAGGCGAGCCGGTCCCTCTGCGACGTCGAGCGGCCGTTGCCCGGCCCGGTGCAGCACGTCGTGCAGGTCCCCGCCGGGCCACGGCAGCCGCTCCAGGACCAGGGTGCCGTCCGGGTCGATGTCCTGGACCGGACCGGAGTCGTCCAGCCTGAACCGCGTGCGGAACGCGGCGTGCCGGGCGACCAGCGCGGCCAGCGCGCGTTCCAGTGCGGGCACGTCGAGCGGACCGGTGATGCGCTGGGCCCACGTCTCCAGGAACGGCGACGGCTGACCCAGGAACCGGTCGGCGATCCAGATGGCCTCCTGCTCGAAGGTCTGGGGGAACACGCTCGGCATCGGCCTCAGCGCCTTTCCAGGGCCGACAGGTCGACCTTGCCGTTCTCGCGGTGCGGTAACTCGTCCAGCACCTCGAACCGGCCGGGGACGGCGTAGGCGGGGAGGACCGCGGCGAGCTTCCCGCGCACGTCCCTCGGCGACAGCTCCGCGCCGTCGACGAGCGTGTAGACCAGGGCGATGTGCTCGACCACGCCGTCGGCGTCGGTGCGGGCGACCGCGGCGCAGGAGCGGATCTGCGCGATCCCGGCGGCGGCGGCCTCGATGTCACCCAGCTCGATCCGGTTGCCGCTGAGCTTGACCAGCCGGTCCCGACGGCCGCGGTAGTGCAGGACGCCGTCGTGGTCGACCAGGCCGATGTCGCCCGTGCGGTAGGCGTTCCGGGGCTCACCGCCCACGTCCAGCCGGAAGAACCGCTCGCGCGTGAGCCGCTCGTCGTGGAGGTAGCCCAGCGCCACCCCGGCGCCGACGGCGATGATCTCGCCCGGTTCTCCGGCGGCCGCGACCGAACCGTCCTCGCGCAGGACGACCACCGCGCTGTTGGGCACCGACACCCCCACCGGGATGCCACCCGGCACGGTGACGTCGGCAGGTGTCATCCGGTGGATCGAGGTCAGCATGGCGTTCTCGGCCGGCCCGAAACCGTTCCAGATCGGGAGGTCGGGGAAGCGCCGCAGGAACGCCTCGACGTGCCGGGCCGAGTGCTTCTCGCCCCCGGCGTAGAGCGCCCGCACCCCCTCGAACGCGTCGACGTCCTCGTCCACGATCAGGTTGAACAGCGATGTCGTCAGCCAGACCGTGTCGACGCCGTCCTCCTCGACCAGCTTCCGCAGCCGGCTGGGCATGAGGTGGTTCTCCTCGACCACGACGCACGTGCCGCCGGTGGTCAACTGGCCCCAGAGCTCGAACGCGTACATGTCCCAGGCGCCGGGGGCGACCTGCGGGGTGGTGTGCCCCGGGCCGAACCCCGGCAGGCCGCCCGGCCCGAACATCCGGGTGACGGCGCGGTGCGGCACGAGCACGCCCTTGGGCACGCCCGTGCTGCCCGAGGTGAAGAACACCATCGCCAGGTCGTCCACACCGGTCGGGACCGGCTCGAACAGGCCGTCGACCGCGCCTTCCGCGATCTCCGCGACCGGTGCGGGGGCGAGCGCGCGGGTGACCCCGAGCGGTTCGCCGCCGGGCAGGCCGACGACGACCGGGTGGTCGAGCTGGCCCACGATCGACTGGATCCGGTTGACCGGCCAGCGCGGGTCGAGGACGGCGTACGCGGCACCGCTCATCAGCACCCCGAGCTGGACGGCGATCAGGTGGGCGCCGCGCGGCATCACCAGCGGGACGACGTCGCCGGGCCGCACCCCCCACCCGGTCAACCGGTGCGCGAGTGCCGTCCCGGCCCGGGCGAGGGTCCGGTAGTCGATGCGCTCGTCGCCGTGTGCCACGGCGAGGTCGTGGGGTGCGACCTCGGCGAAGTGCGCCACCGAGCCGTGCACGGTCCGCAGCGGTGGCCCGCCCACGACACCGCTCTCCACCCCGCTCACCCCGCACCGAGCCGGATCTGCTCGACGAAGTCGGCCAGTTCGTCGTGGTCGAGCAACACCGTCGGATCGACCCGGCAACCGAGTGCGCGCTCGATGCGCGCGCAGATCCGGATGGCGGCCAGCGAGCCACCGCCGAGGTCGTAGAAGCTGTCGCGCCGACCGACCTGGTCGACGTCCAGCACCTCGGCCATCACGGCGGCAACCTGCTCCTCCAGTTCGTCGGCAGGGGGCTCGTACTCGACTTCGGACAGGGCGACACGGCTCTCGACCACGGGTCTCTCCTCATTTCCCGGACAGGATGCAGAATTCGTTGCCTTCGGGATCGGCCAGCACGACCCACCCGTCCGGCTTCCGGAAGTCCGCGATGACGGTGGCGCCCAGCGCGATCGCGCGCTGCACCTCTTCCTCCTGCGTGCGGCCCTCCGGACGCATGCAGAAGTGCATGCGGTTCTTCACGGTCTTGCCGTCGGGCACGAGGATGAAGAGCACGGTGCAACCGGCGCTGCCGGCGACGTAGCACTCGTCCGACCCCGGCCGGACGCCCTCCTTCGGCGTGAACCCGGCCAGCTCGCACCACCACTGGGCCTGGGTGTAGGGGTCCTTCGAGTCGATCGTGGTGTGCGCCAACGTCAATGCCATCGGATTCGTCCTTCCCTGACTCTCTCAGTTCGACCCGGCGACCGGACCGGCCTTCTCCGGGGGGACGGCCAACTCGGCCTCCCGCAGGGCCCGGGTCGTCACCCGCGAGGCGAACACGATCGCGGCGATGGTCAACCCGATGGCGGAGACGACGAAGGTGGCCTCGGTCCCGCGCCACCGCGCCACCGCGCCGCCGAACAGCGCGCCGACCGGCACCGCGCCCAGCACGATCAGCCGGTAGGCAGCGGTCACCCGGCCCAGCAGCTCGTCGCGCACGGCGGCCTGCCGGAGCGTGCTCACCACGATCTGGTTCAGGGCCGTGGCCACCGCCGCGAAGAACATGAAGGCCTCGATGAGGACGATGTTGGTGCTGAGGCCGAGTGCGGCGTAGCTCGCGGCGGGCCCGAGGGCCGCGAGCCAGGTCACCAGTCCCCCGCCGATGGCCGGGACCACCTTCGCGGCGATCAGCGACCCGACGATGGCGCCCACGGCCGGCACCGCGATGAAGAACCCGTACCACGAGGCGGGCACGCCGAGCGGTCCCGTCGCCAGGAGCACGAGCAGGCTGGTGGTGGCGGACGAGAAGAAGTTGATCGAGGCGGAGATGAACGCCACCCGGCGCAGCAGCCGGTGCTGCCAGAAGAACGACCAGCCCTCCTTGATGCTGCGCACGACCTCGCCCGGCGAGTGCCTGCTCCCGCTGGTGTCGCTCGCCGTGGGCAGCATCCGCGGCAGCGTGACCGCGGCCAGCGCGGCGAGCGCGAAGAGCCCGGCGCTCGTGGAGAACACCAGGACCGCGGACAACGCGAACAGCGCGGCGCCCGCCGGCGGCCCGATGAAGCTGTTGATGGCCGACTGCGTGGCGAACAACCGCCCGTTGGCCCGTTCCAGGTCCTTGCGCTCGACCAGCCGCGGGGGGACGGTCAGCGCCGCGTTGTCCACCAGGGTCTCGGCGGTGCCCGCGAGGAACACCGCCACGTAGAGGACCACGATGCTGCGCAGGTCGGTCACGAGCGTCAGCACCAGCAGGCCGAAGCCGACCGCCCGGACCAGGTTGCCCCAGAACATGATCAGGCGCCGGTCGATGCGGTCGGCCAGCGCCCCGGCGGGCAGCGTGAAGACCAGCCACGGCAGGAACTGCGCCACGGTGATCCCGCCGATCAGCAGCGGATCCCTGGTCACGACCACGGCGAGCAGCGGCACGGCCGCCAGCACCAGCCCGTCGCCCAGGTTCGACAGGCCCTGCGACCACCACAGCCGGGTGAAGCCGCGACCCAAGCTCATCTGCACTCCTCTGCCGTCCTTGCCCCGGGAACCTGCCGTACCGCCGTGCACGCGTCGAGGGCCGTCCGCTAGCCCCGCGCCCCCAGGATCAGCTCGTAGTAGGGCTGTTGGTCCCGCGTGAACGCGACCACGGTCCGCTCCAGCTCGTCGGGCAGGCGGTTCTCCCCCGCCGGCGCGACGCCCAGCGCGCTCGACTCGCTCGCGGCGGCGTGCCAGCGCCCGGTCGTGCCCCAGCTGCCCGGCGGCTCCTTGCGGAAGGTGAGCGAGTCGGGGACGAACGCGATCCCCATGGCCTCGCAGTACTTCCTCATCTCCCCCTGCGCGTCGACGACCAGCTCGTCGCCGTCGACGATGTGGATGGGCAGGCCCGCCGAGGTGACCGTGGACACGATGTCCCACAGGTTCCGGAAGCCCATCGCGTCGGAGGTGGCGTCGGACTGCATCCTGAGGTGCGAGCGCACGGTGTCCCGGGGGTTGCGGACCATGGCCGCGTGCCGGCACCGCTGGACGAACGCGGGCGCCGCGGCGAGCCGGTCGAAGGCGAAGTCGGTCGTGTCCTTGAAGAAGACCGGTCGTTCGGCGGCGAGGTCGACCAGGGCGGCCATCACCTCGTCCTGGCTGTGGCACGTCCGGTCCGCGACCTCGGCCACGCCGAAGTCGCACACCCGGGAGAAGGGCTCGTGCACCACCAGGAAGTCACCGCGCTCGTGCATCGCGCGTTCGAAGGCGGTGGACCGCGACCGCGGCACGCACCACAGCGCCAAGAGGTCCGGTTGACCGGTCACGACGTCACCTCCCCGAGCGACTTGTCCAGTTCGTGCAGGGCCGTCCGCAGGACGCGGATGCCCGTGAGGTACTCCCCGATCAGGATGTGCTCGTCGTCCGTGTGGTCCTGGTGTGGGTCGCCCGGCCCGTAGGTCACCATCGGCACGTCCCAACTCCTGCTCAACGTGTTCATGTCACTCGTGCCCGTCTTGAGGTTGTGGCTGGGCTTGAGGCCTTCCAGGAGGATGGCGCGGGACAGCGCGCGGACGCACGCCGAACCCCTCGGCACCACGACGGCGGGCACCTCGTACGCCGTCGCCACCTCGATGTGCTCACCGAGGATCGTCGACACGCGTTCCCGAAGGTCGCCGGCGGTCACCCCCGGCGGGGTGCGGAACGACAGCGAGCACGCGCTGGAGAAGGGCTCGAACCGGCCGTTCTTGACGATCATCCCGATGTCGGCGAAGTTCGCGTTGCCGTGCGCGGAGAAGGTGTCGAGCAACCGGCCGAGGCCCCGGATCAGCGTCTCGCTCGACTTCACGCCCGGAGTCGCCGTGTGCGTGCGCGGGACGTCGCACCGCACCTCGAACTGCACCATCCCCTTGTAGCCCAGGGTCACCGTCGAAGCCCCGCTGGGCTCGCCCACGATGACGGCGTCCGGCACGGGCACGGTCGTGCGGACGTGTTCGGCGCCCCGCGACGACAGCGCCTCCTCCTCGACCACGCCCACCCAGTGCACGCGCAGGTCGAGGTGACGACTGGTGAGGGCCGCGACGAGCATCGCCATCAACGCGCCCTTGGCGTCGACGGCGCCGCGCCCGCGGACGACCTCCTCGCCGTGCTCGAACGGCACGTCACCGGGAACGGTGTCCAGGTGGCTGAGCAGCATGACCGTCCGGGACCCGCGCCCGACCAGCGCGTGCACGTTCCCCACCGCGTCGATGAAGCTCTCGGCGCCGAACCCCGTCGCGATCTGCCGGAGGCGCTCGGCCAGCCGCCGCTCGTCGCCGGAGGTGGACGGGATCGACACCGCCTCCGCGAGCATCGCCACGGCCGCCTCGTCGACCAGCCCACCCTCCCGAGCGCTGAGGTCTTGGATCGTCATCGTCGGCCGAGCCCCTTCCCGATCAAGGTTCCGCTTCCCCCGAGCGCTGCGGTGAGGGGCGATCCCACGCGGCCGTCGCAGATCTGCACCGTGCGCGCGCCCTTCTCCAGGGCTTCCACCGCGGCGGCGACCTTCATCCGCATCCCCCCGCCCAAGGTCGGCACCAGGTCCTTGGCGTCGTCCAGGCCCAGGACCGGGATGGTGGACGAGGGGTCGGTCGGGCTCGCCAGGACCCCGGCGGTGTCCGTGAGGAGGACCAGCCGGTCCGCCTGCCACGCCGCGGCGATCTCGCAGGCCATCCGGTCCGCGTTGACGTTGGTGGC
>NZ_JBFAAX010000208.1:0-9750 GCF_040639995.1 Actinosynnema sp. NPDC023658
ACGTGGGAAAGCGCTCGTTTTCACATCGTCGGCGTCCGGCGGGATGTTGACTGCCGCTGTGAGCCGGACCGGACCGCCCTGCGCCGTCCGGTCCGTCGCCACGCACCCGGTGCGCGGTGGCCGCATGCTGTACCCGATGAAGTGATCACAACAGGAGACCCTGCGATGACCGACACGCCGGAGTTCGCTGTCCCCGAACGGGTGGACAGTCCGGTTCGACCGCCCGCGCCGTCGTCCCGGTTGGGGCGGTGGTTGCTGGAGCACCGGGTCCAGCCGGTGGGGCCGGCCGGTTCCGGGCAGCACACCGAGCCCACGGCCTGGTGGAAGGTCATGTGCCTGACCGGGGTGGACTACTTCTCCACCCTGTCCTACCTGCCCGGCATCGCGGCGTTGGCCGCCGGTGCGATTTCGCCGTTGGCGACGCTGCTGATCGTGGCGTTGACGCTGTTCGGGATGCTGCCGATGTACCGGCGGGTGGCCAAGGAGAGCCCGCACGGCCAGGGCTCGGTCGCTATGCTGGAGGATCTGCTGCCGTTCTGGCGGGGCAAGTTGTTCGTGCTGGTCCTGCTCGGCTTCGTGGCCACCTCCTGGATCATCACCATCACCCTGTCCGCCGCCGACGCCACGGTGCACGCGCTGGAGAACCCGCACGTGCCCGCGTTCCTGCACGGGCATGAAGTCCTGGTCACCGTGGTGCTGCTGGCGATCCTGGGCGGGGTGTTCCTGCTCGGGTTCAGCGAGGCCGTCGGCGTGGCCATCCCGTTGGTCGCGGTGTTCCTGCTGCTCAACGCGGTGGTGGTGGTCGCCGGGGTGTTGGAGGTGATCTCCGGACCGGTCGTGTTGGACCGCTGGCTCGACGCGCTGACCTCCGGTGGAGGTGGGCTGTTCGGCATCGTCGGACCCGCTGTCCTGGCGTTCCCGCTGCTGGTGCTCGGCCTGTCCGGGTTCGAGACCGGTGTCAGCATGATGCCCCTGGTGGCCGCCGACGGTCGCACCGAGGCCGAGCGGCTGGAGAGCCGGGTCCGCAACACCCGCAAGCTGCTCACCACCGCCGCGCTGATCATGTGCGTGTACCTGATCGCGACCAGCTTCGTGACCACGGTCCTGGTGCCGGTGGAGCAGTTCCAGCCCGGCGGCGAGGCCAACGGCCGCGCCTTGGCCTACCTCGCCCACGAGCTGCTCGGCGAGTGGCTGGGCACCGCCTACGACATCAGCAGCATCCTGATCCTGTGGTTCGCCGGCGCCTCCGCCATGGCCGGTCTGATCAACATCGTGCCCCGCTACCTGCCCTCCTACGGCATGGCGCCGGACTGGTCGCGGGCCGTGCGACCCGTCGTGCTGGTCTACACCGCCGTCTGCATCCTCATCACCGTCGTCTTCCAGGCCGACGTCAACGCCCAGGCCGGCGCTTACGCCACCGGCATCCTGGCGATGATGGTCTCCGCCTCCGCCGCGGTCACGTTGTCCGTCGCGCGTGCCCGGCGGAGGAGGGCGGCGATCGCGTTCACCGTGCTGACCCTGATCATGGTCTACGCCCTGGTGGAGAACGTGATCGAGAAGCCCGACGGGATCACGATCTCGTTCTTCTTCATCCTCGGCATCATCGCCATCTCCCTGGTCTCCCGCATCAGCCGCACCACCGAGCTGCGGGTGGAGCACATCGAGTTCGACGACGCCGCCCGTCGCTTCGTCACCGACTCCATCGCCCACGACGGCGCGCTCACCCTCATCGCCAACCGACGTCAGGCGGGGGACGCCGCGGAGTACGCGGAGAAGGAGGTCGAGCAACGCGGCGCGAACCCGGTTCCCGGCCACGCCGACGTGCTGTTCCTGGAGATCGACGTGGTCGACCCCTCGGACTTCAGCGAGGCGCTCGAAGTCCGGGGTGTCGAGGTCGACGGTCACCGGGTGCTGCGCGCGGACAGCCCCGCCGCGCCCAACGCCATCGCCGCGATCCTGCTGGCCCTGCGCGACAGCACGGGCGTGCGCCCGCACTGCCACTTCGCCTGGAGCGAGGGCAACCCCCTGGGCCACCTGTTCCGCTACCTGCTCCTCGGTCGTGGTGACACCGCGCCGGTGGTGCGGGAGATCATCCGCTCCAGCGAACCCGACCTCGAACGCCGCCCGGGCATCCACGTCGGCGGTTAGCCGGCCTTCGACCGGCGCGGTCGAGTATCGCGAAAAGCCGTGACCGCGGACTGGTCGGCCGGACGCGGGCGCGGTGTCGGCGGGCACGTGGTGGTCCCGGACCTCTTAAACGATCACGACGCCGGACGAGGCGAGGTTAGTGCGGATGATGCGTGAGTTCGGCGACCTCGCTTACGGAGGAGACCGCAAAGGCATGATATTGCCATGCCGCCCTCTGCATCCGCCGCATTGCCGCGCTTCGCGATGTCTGGCAGGCTTGTCGAGGGTTCGGACATGGTGCTGCCAGCGCGCTTCGAAGAGGGCCGATATGAGGAATGCTCCACCCTTGACCTACAGGGGCGCGTTACGTCTGTTGGGCAAGTCGGATCAACCGGCGCTCAAGCGGATAGACAAATTGCTCGGTGGCTTGATCTTGGTCAGTCTGCCAAGCCCTTTCGCCGCTGCATGGGGGTGCGTCGACCAGAAGAACGAGGCGATCTCCCGCACGCGTGGGTTGCTCGACGCGGTGGTCAAACGATTTAGTGGTATCGGTGGTTTCGAGCGGCACGAGCTGATTACCGCCGCGCACAGTGTCATCGTAATTTCAGCGTTCTTCGACGTGATGCGTGAGCAACTCGGGAAAGTAGACTCAGCCGAGATCGCGCTGACGGAGCAAGAGAAGGTCGTCCTCGCGACTGGCAAGCAGTACCACGGGAACGCTGAGCAGCTGGTCGCGCTGCTCACGAACACCGATGTGCCCGTGCCGGCGAGCGGCGGCGTGGGGGACACCGAAGAGCTGTCCGCCTTCTACAGCAGGCTCGCCGATGCTGTCCTCGACTTCCTCCGGGGACTGAAGGTGTGGCGGCAACTCATCGCGCGCAGGGATATCGCTGCCGAACTCCATGTGGTACCGCGCCTAGCGCTAAAGCGCTACACGAGCTACTTTCTTCAGCTGGCCCAGGAAGTACCGGAGTTCTACTTCTGGGCGACTCTGACCACCAACGTCGTGGTCAAAAAGACGGTCCACGAGGCACACAGCGACTTGCGTGAGGCCATCGAGACGCAATCCGGGGCGTTGGGCAGGCTCCATGACATCCTCGAACGGCTGACCGGGAATCGGGCAGACCCATCGACGAAGGCTCGCAGTAGCGTCAACCGCGCCAATCGCTCAGCATTGACCGATCCGATCATTCCCAACCGGATGCTCGAACACATCGGACCGGTGGAGTTGCCCAGCGTCGAGCAGATTTACCAGAACCCCCGCTTCAAGTGGGCATCCGCCGCGCATGCACAGCCCGCCGACGAAAGGTGGTGGGAACAGCAGCCGGTGTCAGACGACTTCGACGTCTTCCTGGCGTCGTACTTGGTCTCGCCTCAGAGTGTGTATGAGCCGATGCTGGTGCTCGGACATCCCGGTGCAGGGAAGTCGCTACTGTCTAGGGTGCTGGCTGCCCGCCTTCCGGACCGCTCATACATCACGGTCCGCGTCCCGCTGCGCCGTGTGGACGCGCACGCTCCAATCCTCGACCAGATCCAGCAGGCGCTCGACATCGCCACCAACCGTCGGGCCAGGTGGACCGACCTGGACGACGAGGACGACTACGCTCGCCGCGTCGTCATTCTCGATGGCCTCGACGAGCTGCTCCAGGCTTCGTCAACCGGCCGGGCGTCCTATCTCCAACAAGTGGCGGAGTTTCAACGGCTGGAGGCGGCCCAGGACCGACCGGTGGCATTCATCGTCACCTCCCGCACCGTCGTCGCCGACCGGGTGCTGATCTCTCCGACTACCACGGTCGTGAAGATCGAAGGATTCGACGACGAGCAGATCGCACGATGGCTCTCGATCTGGCGAGATCACAACCGGGATGCCATCGATAACGGACACATGGGAGAACTGGCGGTCGGGCCCGTGCTAGAAGTCCGCGAGCTGTCCTCCCAGCCGCTCCTGCTGCTGATGCTTGCCCTCTACGCGGCCGATCCTGACGCAGAGCAACTTGGTCCGAGTCTGTCCGGAGCGTTGTTCTACGAACGGATTCTTACCAGTTTCGTGGAGCGAGAGGTCACCAAGACGGCGGACGCCGAGCATCCCGTCTTCGGGGAACAGGTCGAGGACCAGATGTGGCGCCTTGGCATCACCGCATTCGCCATGTTCAACCGGGATCGACTCCACATCCGGGACCACGAGCTCGGTTCCGACCTGATCGCGCTCACTAGCCACGACCACCCCGACGGCAACACCACCGCCGTGCAGTCCAGGGTCCGGCCGGGAGACCATCGGACGGTTCTTCTTCGTCTACGCGGCCGAAGCGGACGCGCATCGCGGTGACGAGGCGCGCCGCGCCTTTGAATTCCTCCACGCAACCTTCGGTGAGTACCTGGTCGCCCACTTCTGTGTCAAGACCCTGGTCGACATAGTCGAGAGCGCCAAGAGGTTTCACCCAGGTAAGCGCAGATTCGATGACGATCTTCTGTTCGCTTTCCTGAGTCACCAGACACTAACCATTCGACGCACTACGGTGACCTTTATACGTGAGCTGTTCGCCAACATGAGTGCCGAACAGCGGACCAGGTGCTCGGATACATTGACCCGCCTACTGCACGAATACCGCTCCCGATCGACCACAGGAACCTACAGCGCCTACCGTCCGTTGCCCGTCGACCGAGTCCGTGAGATGGCAGCTTACTCGGCCAACCTCGTCCTGCTGCGGCTCCTGGCGTGCGATTCCGGCTCGGTCGGTTTCGCTGAACTCGTTCCCAAGGGCCACGGGCACGACTGGTGGCTCTCCACCGCATCGCTCTGGCGCACCGTGCTCGGAGAGTCGGCTTGGGAGTCGATCTGCCGCAGCATCGACGTGACCGCCGTAGACGAAGTCACTCTGCGCGTGGACGATCTACCCGACAAAGGGTCGGAAGTGATGTTTCTCCGGTTCACCAAGAACAGACACGACCTGAGGATGTACCACCTGGGATCAGCTGTCCTGGGTCACCTGATGCGCTCCGACGACTTGCCCCCGATGGAGGGTCTGGTCAGTTTTCTGATATACGCCGCCAACTGTCAAGACCTCCCGGACGACACCATCCGCCAGCAGCAACTTGAGATCGCACGAAACATTCGCAAGTCACAAATATCCGACGAAACGCTACTATACCACGCCATCGTGCGGTACCTATACCGGTGGCGAAGGTCCGTGCCACTGGAGGAAGCGCGTGACTGGATCAAACTCGCGCTACGCGGTGGGAGCGGGGACGACCGCTCCGCATTCGCCTTCTACGTGGCCCGATTCCCGCGTCTGCTAGATGAGGTACCCGAACTAGGAGACCCCACATGCTATCGGCAGAAGTGGGTGGCTGCCGTGCTGTATGCGGCGGAACAGAGACTTCGAAGACTCGATGACGATACGCGGAGTGGCCCCCTCGTCGCCACAGTCAGGCTCAACAAGTTGAGGCACGCGGTAGAAGCACAAACTATTGTCAGCGGAAACGAGGTCGCCACCACAAAAAGCCTCCTGGCCATGATCGAAGATGGCTTCAGCTTGGGTTGACCAAGTTATTGAGCCGAAAGTGCTCGGTTGCCTACATGGCGGCGTATCGGACGTGCGGCACCCGGAAGTAGTCGGCGAGTGCGAGGGACAGGGCCGGCGAGGGCAGCCGGGTCGCGTCGTGGTGCACCACCAGCCGGGCCGCGGCTTTCGCGTGGTGGTCCCGGCGGGCGAAGCTACTACGACCGGGAGTCAAGCACCGATCATGCCGCCGGCCGGGCGAGGCCGGACCGCCTCCCCGTGACCACCGCGGTGCCGGAGGACTCCGTAGGTTCAACCGCCTGTACCGGGGGTGAAGTACCGACCGCCCGAACGGAGTATCGCCTGCCACGCTATGCGTATCCGACAGCGCAGCTGGTCGACAAGCACGGTTCGCCCGCTCGACGCTTCTGGAACCCTGTACCTGCCGAAAATGTCGTCCGTGCAGGTCAGGCGGCCTGGTAGTACTCGTTGAGGATGCCGCCCAACCGCTGTCGCCGGCGGATATCCAGGTGGGTGACTGCGACTTGGTCGGTGACGGGGTGTGGCAGGGCGCGTAGCGGTCGTGCGTTGTGGATGCCTTGGTGGGGCCGGTGGGTGTTGTAGAAGTCCTCGTACTCGCGCAGTGAGTGGAGTAGGTGCTGTTGGTTCCAGATCAGCGTTCGGTCGAGGAGTTCGCGGCGGCAGCTGCGGATCCAGCGTTCCATGATCGCGTTCATGCGCGGGATGCGGACGCCGCTGAGGACGACCTGGATGCCGGCGTCGGCGAGGACGGTGTTGAACAGCGCCGGGAACTTCCCGTCCCGGTCGCGGATCAGGAACCGCATGTGTCGGCCCTCGTCTTCGAGGTCCATGACGAGGTTCCTGGCGGCCTGGGTGACCCAGGAGGTGGTCGGGTGCGCGGTGGTGCCGAGGACTCTGATCCGGCGGTTGGCGTGCTCGATCACCGCGAGCGCGTACAGGCGGGCGTCGTTCACGGTGCGGGTCTCGAGGAAGTCGCAGGCCGGTAGAGCGTCGGCTTGTGAGCGGAGGAAGGTCGACCAGGTCGTCGAGGTGCGCTCGGGAGCCGGATCGATCCCGGCGTCCTGGAGGATTTGCCAGACGGTGGAGGTTGCGACCTTGATGCCGAGCACGAGCAGTTCGCCGTGGATGCGCCGGTAGCCCCAGGTCGGATTCTCGCGTGCCAGGCGCAGCACCGGCAGGCGTAGTGAGCGGATGGTCCGTGGTCGGCCGGGACTCTTGGGGCGGGATCTGACCGCGTGGCGTCGGGCGATGAGGTCCCGGTGCCACCGCAGGATCGTCTCCGGGCGCATCAGCAGTCGGAGTCGCCGAAGCGTGGCTACGGGGAGTCGGTGCAGCAGGGCCGCGAGGAATGTCCGGTCGTCGGGCGAGAACCGCGGACGGGTGTTGCCCAGTTGGCGTTCCAGGATGGTGATCTGGTGGCGCAGCGCCAGGATCTCCGTGTCCTTGTCCCGGTCGCTCATGGGCAGCAGGCGCAGTAGCGCGAAGGCGTTGGTCATGCCCAGGTAGGCCAGTCGGAGCAGTATGGCCGGTCATCATGCCGCGTCAGCCGAGGGCGGTGCGGACCTGTGGCCACACCACGGAGCCCCTCGATGCCTCAGCTACGCACGGCTTCGACCTGCATGGATGGAGTTTTCGGCAGCTATAGCGTCGGCTTGGAGGCGGAGGAAGGCTGACCAGGTCGTTGTGGCGCGGTCTGGTGCCGGGTCGATCCCGGCGTCCTTGAGGATCTGCCATACCGTGGACGCGGCGACCTTGATGCCGAGGACGAGTAGTTCTCCGTGGATGCGGCGGTAACCCCAGGTGGGGTTCTCCCGCGACAGGCGCAGCACCAGGAGTCGGATCGAGCGGATGGTCCGTGGTCGGCCGGGCCGCTTGGGGCGGGATCTGGCCGCGTGGCGGCGTGCGATGAGGCTGCGGTGCCATCGCGGCACCGTCTCCGGACGCACCGGCAATCGGAGCCGACGAAGCGTGGCGGCCGGAAGTCGGTGCAGTAGTGCCGCGAGGAACGCCCGGTCGGCGGGAGAGAATCGTGGACGGGCGTCACCGAGTTGGCGTTCCAGGACGGTGATCTGGTGCCGTAACGCCAGGATCTCCGTGTCCTTGTCCCGGTCGCTCATGGGTAGCAGGCGCAGCAATGCGAACGTGTTGGTCACGCCGAGGTAGGCCAGTCGGAGCAGCACAGTCGGTCATCATGCCGTGTCAGCGGAGGACGCTGCGGACCTGCAGTCGCACTCACGAGCACCTCGGCCTCTCACACTACGTACGGCTTCAACCTGCATGGATGGAGTTGTCGGCAGGCACAGGGACCTGGCAGCGTGGTGGCGCGCGAGGAGGTCGCGGTGCCACCGCAGCACCGTCTCCGGACGGTGTGCTTGCCGAAAATAGCATCCATGCAGGTCAGGCAGCGTGGTAGTACTCGTTGAGGATGCCGCCCAGTCGTTGCCGTTGGCGGATGTCGAGCCGGCTGAGCGCTGCTTGGTCGGTGGTCGGTGGTGGCAGCGCGTGTAGTGGTCGGGCGTTGGCGATGCCTTGGTGGGGCCTGTGGGTGTTGTAGAACTGCTCGTAGTCGCGCAGTGCGTGGAGTAGGTGCCGTTGGTTCCAGATCAGCGTTCGGTCGAGGAGTTCCCGTCGGCAGGTCCGGATCCAGCGTTCCATGATCGCGTTCATGCGCGGGATGCGGACTCCGCTGAGGACGACCTGGATGCCGGCGTCGGCGAGGACGGTGTCGAACAGGGCGGGGAACTTGCCGTCGCGGTCTCGGATCAGGAACCGTGCGGGGCTGCCCGCGTCGTCGAGGTCCATGGCGAGGTTTCTGGCGGCTTGGGTGACCCAGGCTGCGGTCGGGTGCGCGGTGGCGCCGAGGATCCGGATCCTGCGGCTGGCGTGCTCGATCACCGCGAGCACGTACAGACGGGTGCCGCTCAACGTGGAGGTCTCGAAGAAGTCGCAGGCCATCAGGGCGTCGGCCTGTGAGCGGAGGAAGGCCGACCAGGTCGTCGTGGTGCGTTCAGGTGTCGGATCGATGCCGGCGTCCTTGAGGATCTGCCAGACGGTGGAGGCGGCGATCTTGATGCCGAGTACGAGGAGTTCGCCGTGGATGCGGCGGTAGCCCCAGGTGGGGTTCTCGCATGCCAGGCGCAGCACCAGGAGCCGGATCGAGCGGATGGTTCGTGGTCGGCCGGGCCGCTTGGGGCGGGATCTGGCTGCGTGGCGGCGGGCGAGGAGGTCGCGGTGCCATGGCAGCACTGTCTCCGGACGGACCAGCAGTCGGAGCCGACGAAGGGTGTCGACGGGAAGTCGGTGCAGCAGTGCCGCGAGGAACGCTCGATCGCCGGGAGAGAACCGCGGACGGGCGTTACCCAGTTGACGTTCCAGGATCGTGATGTGGTGCCGCAGCGCCAGGATTTCCACGTCCTTGTCCCGATCGCTCATGGGCAGCAGGCGCAGCAAGGCGAACGCGTTGGTCATGCCGAGGTAGGCCAGTCGGAGCAGCACAGCCGGTCATCATGCCGCGTCGCCCGACGAGCCCGTGGAACACCAGCATACTTGCGGGCCTTCCCGAGCCCGTGTCCTGAGTGCGCTTCTGACCTGCATGGATGGAGTTATCGGCAGGCACAAGGCGTCGGACCAACGCGGCGAGCACCGCGCGATCGGCCCAGTCCCAACGCGGGCGAGGGTTGGTTCGGCGCAGCACGGCGACCTCGTGCCGCAGCACCAGCAACTCCACGTCCTTGGCTGCGGAGGACCGGCTGAGCAGAACCAGCCAGTCACCGAGTCGGGCGAAGATCAGGTACAGCAGTCGTAGCGCCATGCTGCACGATCATGCTCCTACGGCTGGTTCTGTGCGATCACCGCAGCTCAGTGCCTCAGTGCAGAGTTCTGGCACCCCACAGGGCATCGACAACGCCCGACCGCTACAACCACTGCCACCGCGAGTCACCGATCAGGCGACCCTCACCCGCCTCGACATCCGCCGACGGCAACGACTGGACGGCATCCTCAACGAGTACCACCACGCAGCCTGACCTGCACGGACGATATTTTCGGCAAGCACAACCTCAAGGCCGAGATCGTGGTCATC
>NZ_JBFAAX010000209.1:0-9747 GCF_040639995.1 Actinosynnema sp. NPDC023658
TGGGCGGTGGCACCGAGGACACCCCAACGCAGAGGCTTCACCCCGATGACATTAACCGGTTAACCGGATCGGGCGGCGGTCAGCCCGCGGTCCGGTCAGCCGCAGCCGCCCGCGTGCCCCTCGTCGGACGACCGCCCCACGCCCACCGCGGTGGACGTCGCGGGCAGCGCACCGGCCGGCGCGAGCTTCGACCGCACGTGCGCGACGAAGTCGGGCAGCCGGTCCACGCCCCAGAAGCGGGTGAACCGGTGCACGAAGAACGGCACGCCGAACGCGCCGTCCTTGCAGACGTCCACCAGCAGCTCGACGCCGCGCGCCCTCAGTCCGGGGTCCTCGCTCGCGCCCGCCACCTCGTCCGGGTCCAGCCCCAGCTCGACGCCGATCGACGCGACGGTGTCGCGGGAACAGATGTCGCGCCCCTGCTCCCACCGCGCCCGGTAGGCCGCCGCGACGTACTCGGCGCCCAACCCCTCGCGCAGCGCCACCAGGTACGCCAGGTGCGGGATCTCCCACACCGGCTCCCGGTCCACCGGCCACTTCAGCTCCAGCCCGCGGGCCGCGGCCAGCCTGGCGACGTCCTGGAGGATGTAGAAGTGCTTCGCGCGGGACATCGCCGCGTACGGGAACTGCTCGCCGCGCTCCGCCAGCGCCCGCTCGTTGCGCTCGTCGGGCTCCCAGAACGGCGCCCACTCGATCGCGCCCGCCACGTCCGGGTACTCGCGCAGCAGGTCGTGGTAGGCCAGCCAGGAGTACGGGCTGCGCAGGGAGAAGTAGAACCTGGGCTCGCGCGCCACCTCAGACCACCAGCCCGCCGTCAACGCCGAGCACCTGGCCCGTGACGTAGGAGGCCTGGTCCGACACCAGGAACGACACCAGGTCGGCCACCTCCTCCGGCCGGCCGAAGCGCCCCAGCGGGATCTGCGGCGCGAGGCGGGCGGCGAAGTCCTCGCCCAGGCCCGCGACCATGTCGGTCTCGATGAACCCCGGCGCCACCGCGTTGACCCGGATGCCGTACTTGCCGACCTCCTTGGCCAACGCCTTGCTGAACCCGATGATGCCCGCCTTGGACGCCGAGTAGTTCGTCTGCGTCGCGTGGCCGTGCACGCCGGCCACCGACGACATGGTCACCACCGCGCCGGCCTTGCGCTTCATCATCGCGAACACCGCGGCCTTCGCCACGTGGAACGTGCCGTCGAGGTTGACCCGCAGCACCCGCTGCCAGTCCTCCTCCTTCATCAGCACCAACGGGTTGTCGCGCACGATCCCGGCGCACGACACGACCGCGTGCAGCGGTCCGAGCGCGCGTTCGGCGTCCTTGACGAACCGGTCCACCTCGCGCTTCACGGCCACGTCCACCTGGGCGGCGAACACGGCCGCGCCCGCCGCGACGGCCTCCTTCTCCACCACCTCCGCGGCGGCCGCGTTCGACTGGTAGCAGAACGCCACGTCGAACCCGTCCCGCGCGAGCCGGGCCACCACCTGGTGGCCGATGCCCCGCGACCCGCCGGTCACCAGCGCCACGCGCCTCATGCCAGTTCCTCCGCCCTGCGCCGTGCCATCGTGAACGAGCCGACCTCCAGCACCTTGCGCCCGCCGACCAGGCTGTGACCCGCGAGGATCGCCGCGTCGGCCACCTCCCGGACCAGGCGGACGTGGTGCTCGACCACGTCGCCGGGCAGCACGTCGCCGTGCACGACGACGTCCCGGATGCCGCTGATCAGCTCGACCTTGTCCGCCCGCACGTCCGGGTTCGGGTGGTCCCACCGGGTCAGCAGCACCGCGGACTGCGCCCACGACTCCACCAGCAGCCCCAGCGGGTAGGCGTCCTCGACGTCGGGGTCGGCGTAGCACGGCTCCCGCCCGCTGACCGCCTTGAGCGTCACGATGCTGCTGCCGGGGTCCACTTCGGACACCCGGTCGACCAGCAGGACCGGGAACCGGTGCGGGATGACCCGCCGGATGCCGGCGAGCCCGACACCCGCCGACCGGCCGTCCGGTCCGCGAGCGGTCGTCCCGGGCGCGGCAGCCTCGGGCGCGGTCACGACGCCACCAGCCGCAGCTTGAACTCCGCCACCGGACCCGCGCCGGTGGACACCTTCGCCGTGCACAGCACGTGGTCCTCCTCCGCCGTCAGCACCGCGTCGACGGTCAGCGTGTCGCCGGGGAACACCGGCCGCAGGAACCGCGCCCGGTCCAGCGCGGTGACCCGGTAGCCGGTCAGCGCCGCCCGCACGTGGTCGAGCACGAACAGCCCCGGCATGATCGGGAAACCCGGGTAGTGCCCGGCGAACACGGGGTCCGCCGGGTCGACGAACACGGTCGTCACGGCAGGTCCAGCACGACGCAGCCGACCGTGCCGTCACGTTCGACGCCGGTCACCAGCGCGGTGCCCGAGCGGCCGGACGCGATGGCCGCCGCGAGCTGGAAGCTCGCCACCGCCGCCGACGTGTCCCCGACCAGCGGCACGCACCGCAGCCACTCGGGCGTGCGGCCCAGCGCCTGCTCCACGGCGGCTTCCTCGGCTCCGTCGGTGGACACCAGCACCACCTCGGCCGGGTCCACCGCGGCCTCGGCCAGCGCGGTGCGCACGCACTCGCGCAACGCCTCCGCCGCGCCGCCGGGCTCGAAGAACCCGCGGAACCTCGTCGCCACGACCCGGGCCAGCACCGGCCGTCCCGAGCGGGTCGACTCGCGTTCCAGCAGCACCACCGCGCCGCCCTCGCCCAGGGGACCGGCCGCGCCCTCGCTGCCGCGCCACTCCAGCCACGCCCGCTGCTCGGAGTACTCCTCGGCCGCGCCGACCAGCACCCGGTCCGCGTGCCCGCCGCGCAGCAGCCGCGCCGCGTAGCTCAACGCCAGCAACCCGGTCAGGGCACCGCCCGCGATGGTCGTGTTGGGCCCCTTGATCCGGTGCCAGATGGCGCTCTGCCCGGCGGCCCGGTTCATCACCGTGTTCGGGAACAGCGCCGGGTCGACGTGGTAGGGCTTGCCGCCGGTGAGGCCGTCGCGGGTGAAGTCCATGATGGACTGCACGCTGCCCGAACCGGTGCCCAGCACCACGCCCACCCGCTCGGGCCGTTCCAGCAGCTCCGGGCCGCACTCCTCCAGCAGCCTGCCGACCGTGCTGACCGCCAGGGCGGTGACCCGGTCCATGGTGCGGGTGCCCTTGCGCCCGAGCACGCCCGCCGCGCTGAAGTCCGGCACCAGCGCCGCCTGCTCGAACGGGCCGCCGGGCGCCGGGGCGAGCGCCGGGACGCCCGCCCGCAGACCACCGGTGAACGCCTCGGAGCCCATGCCGAACGGAGACACCGCCGACCACGCCGAGATGACCAGCCCGTCCGCGGAGGACCCGGGCACCACGGGAGCCGTCACGACACGCCCCGACCGCTCAGGGACCCCGCCTTGCCGGTGATCGCGCCGAGGAGGCGGTCGTCGAAGTCGACCAGGCTCCAGTCCTTGCGGTTCTCGATCACGGCCCAGCCGTGCGTGATGCGACCGGTCGCGGTGGGCACCAGCTCGCCGTCGCGCAGCACGTAGCAGTCCATCCGGGCGGTGAAGGTGAACCGCTTGAAGACGCGCTCCACGGTGAACACCGTGTAGAGGGTCTCCTCCATGTTCGCCTCACCGAGGAACGTGATCCGCGAGTGCGGCACGACCGGGATCCAGTTCTGCTCGTCCAGCAGCGTCTTGATCGACGCGCCGCGCTCCTCGACGAACAGGTCCAGGATCTCCTCCATCTGGCGCAGGTAGCCCGACATCTGCACGCGCTCGGTGAAGTGGCAGTAGAAGTAGGGGATCCGCCACGCCCAGGCGAACGCGTTCTTGCCGGCCGTGAGCAAGTCCAGCGGGTCCGCGTCACCGACCGCGACGGGCTCGACCGCGCCGACCTTGTCCAGCACGACCCGCTCGGGCACGTCGATCCGGTCCACCACGTGCGGCAGCAGCTCGGCGGGGGCGGGCTCGGCGTCGAACCCGTGCGGGTCGAGCCGGAACGACACCGACACCTTGGACTTGACCGCCTTCACGGTCCTGCCCTCGCGCTGCACGGTGAGCTCCACCAGCAGCTTCAGCGGCCCGTCGCCGTCGACCCGCTCGACCGTCGCCTGCGCGAGGTCGTCGATGTGGAACGCGGTGAGGATCTTGGTGTCGAGGTCGGTGATGTCGGTGCACAGCCCGAACCGCTCGTAGAGCGCACCGGCCGGGAACCCGCTCTGCCGCAGGTGGTCGAGCACCGCTTCCTCGACCATGTAGTTGACGTGCTTGAAGCCGATCCAGGTGCAGATGTTCGAGCCCTCGTAGCGGGGCCGCAGCGAGACGGTCGTGGTGGTCACGTCAGCTCCAAATGCTCGTCGAAGAAGTCGCGGACCAGGGCCGCGAGGCGGTCGGGCTGTTCGATCATCGGGAAGTGGCCGCACCCGTCCAGCAGCTCGGACCGGCCGCGGGGCAGGGCCTTGGCCAGGGCGCGGCCGTCGTCGGGTCGTGCGGCGATGTCGTCCACGCCGCTCACCACGAGCACCGGCGCGTCGATCCCGGACAGGTCCAGGAACGGGGTGCGCAGGTAGGTCTCGAACCACCGCGTCCAGCCGTACGGGCCGACCTGGTCGCGCAGCGCCCTGGCCAGCCACTCGCGGCGGGCCTGCGGGTAGCGCGCGGTCTCCCCGACGCGCAGCGCCTCGGTGAACGTGCGGTGGAAGTCGTTGAGGTAGTAGGAGATCGTGGACCAGTCGAAGTCGGCGGGCTCCGGCCGGTAGAACGGGCACACCAGCACCGTCGGCCGGGGCGGCACGCGGCCGTCGGCGTAGCACTCCAGCAGCAGGTTCGCGCCGAACGAGTGCGCCACCACGACCTCGTGGCCGATCGACACGGCGTCCACCACGAGCCGGCCGGGGTCGGGGTGGTGGCTCCACGCCGGGTCGGCCATGCCGTGCCAGGGCAGCTCGGGCGCCTCGGCGGTGAAGCGGGGCGGCAGGTCCAGCGCCTGCCACACCTCCGCCTTGCCCGCCAGGCCGTGCAGGAACAGCGCGCGGACCTCCCGGACGGCCGCCGCGCCCCGGTCGGGCACCATCACACCGCGTCCCGGTACCGGCCCAGGATCAGCACCGAGTTGTTGCCCGCGAACGCCAGCGCGTTGTTCTGCACCACGTCCAACGTCGCCGGCCGCGCCTGGTTGGGCACGCAGTCCAGCCCCACCTCGGGGTCGGTCTCGGTGTGGTTGATGGTGGGCGGGATGAAGCCCTCGGTGATCGCCAGGGCGCACGCCGCCGACGCCAGCGCCGAGGCCGCGCCCATCGAGTGACCGAGCATCGACTTGATCGACACGGTGGGCGGCGGCGCGTCGAACACCTGCCGGATCGCGCCGGACTCGGTGACGTCGTTGGCCTTGGTGCCGGTGCCGTGCGCGGAGATGAAGTCGACGTCCTCGGGCTTGACGCCCGCGTTGCGGTGCGCCAGCTCGATGCACCGCGCCAGGCTGTCCCGGTCCGGCGCGACGGGGTGGTTGGCGTCGCAGTTGAGGCCGTAGCCCAGCACCTCGGCGTAGATCCGGGCGCCGCGGGCCCGCGCGGACTCCAGCGACTCCAGGACGAGGATGCCGCCGCCCTCACCGGTGATGATGCCCTTGCGGTCCTTGTCGAACGGCGCGCACACCTCCGGCGCGATGGTGCCCAGCCGGTAGAAGCCGGTGAACGTCTTGCGGCACACCGCGTCCGCGCCGCCGACCAGCGCGACGTCCAGCTCGCCCTCGCGGATGGCGTCGAAGCCGTTGCCGATGGCGTAGTTGCCGGCCGCGCACGCGGTGGGGATGGTCACCGCCTCCACGTCGGTCAGCGCCAGCTCGCGCACGATGCTCGACGACAGCCGCCCGGCCGTGGAGCGGCGCGCGACGACGGGGTCCCACGACCCGGGGCCGTGCTCGATCTGCTGGGCGACGAGGTTGTCCAGGTCGCGCGACTCGGCGTCGGTGGTGCCCACGGACACCAGCGAGCGCCTGCCGCGCAGCTCGTCCAGCGTCATGCCCGCGTCCGCGACGGCCATCCGCGCCGCGGCGGCGGAGAACTGCCCGGCCCGGCCGAGCTCGTCGGGGTCCACGCGCTCCAGCCACGCAGCCGGGTCGAAGTCGGTGACCTCGGCGCCGTTGGCGTGGCTGAAGCCGGTGGTGTCGAACGAGGTGATGGGCTTGATCCCGCTGCGGCCCTCGCGCAGGCCCGCCAGGAACTCGGTGACGCCGATGCCGATGCTGGTGACCACGCCAAGACCCGTGATCACCACCCGGCGAGGCGGCCCTCCGTCGTGCATCGTGTCCTCCAAGTCCGGTGCCGGACCGTTCGACGGGTGGCGGTTACCGGGCGGCCTGTGCTTCGGCGACGACCGCGATGACGCCTTCGAGGTTGACCATCCGGGTCAGCTCGGCCTGGTCGATCTCCACGTCGAAGGTGCGCTCCAACGCGGACAGGATCTCGATGGCGCCGAGCGAGTCGGCGTCGTGGTCCTCCTTGAAAAGGCTCGTGCCGGTCATCTCCTCGGGGTCGATCTCGAGGATTTCCGACACGATCTCCTTGATCTTCGCCTGGCCGTCCGCGTCGATCTGCACCGAACTGGTCACTGGACACCTCCGAGAACACGGGTTTGTGCGCTGCCGGTTCCCAGAATGCTTTTCGCGGCTATATCCGGCCTATGCGGCGGGCTATACGCCGGTCGGGCCGCGGTCCGGTGGCGCTACACCGCGACCCGGCGCGGCGAGGCCAGCACGGGGTCCGCGGTGAGGATCGCCAGGTGCACCTCGCGCAGCAGCGAACCGGGGTCGATGCCCAGTTCGTCGGCCAGCATCCGACGGCCCTCCTCGTAGAGCACGAGCGCGTCGGCCTGCCGGTCGCAGCGGTAGAACGTGGTCATGAGCTGGGCGCGGAACCGTTCCTGCAACGGGTACTGGTGCACGAGCTTGGTCAGCTCGGGCAGGAGCTGGGCGTGTCTGCCCAGCGCCAGGTCCGCTTCGATGCGGCTCTCCAGCGCGGCGATGCGCGCCTCCTCCAGGCGCGGCGCCTCGGCGTCGGCCAGGTGCTCGGACACCCCCGTCAACGCCGGGCCGCGCCACAGCCGCAACGCCGAGCGCAACGACCGGGCGGCATCCTCGTACCTGGCCGCGGCGAGCGCCGACTGGCCTTGCGCCGCGTGCTCCTCGAATTCCTTCAGGTCGAACGCGCACTCGGTGAGCCGCAATTCGTAACCGCGCGAACGGCGGGTGATGCCGACCTCCCGGCGGAGCGTTTTGCGCAGTCGGGAGACGTAGGTGTAGATCTGCGCGTTGAACGTGGCGGGTGGGTGGTCGCCCCACAGGAAATCGCTCATCTGGGTGTCGGAGACGGCGCCGTTGTCGGCGAGCAGCAGTGCGGTGAGCACAGTGCGCGGTTTCGACCCGTCCAGCGGCACCTCCCGCCCGTCGTGGTGCACCTCGACCGGCCCCAAGACCCGGAACTCCAGCACTTCGCCTCCTACAGCAGTACCTGGTCGTGGACGAGGATCGCCTGGTAGAGCCGACGCATCGCGCGGCCGGGCTCCAACCCGAGCTCGCTCGCCAGACGCCTGCGGGTGTGGTGGAAGACGTCCAGCGCCTCCGTCTGCCTGCCGTTGCGGTACAGCGCGACCATCAGCTGCTCGCTGAACCGCTCCCGCTCCGGGTACTCCGCCGCGAGCTGCTTGAGCTCCGACACGACGCCGCGGTCCTCGCCGTTGGCGAGCTTGGCGGCGATGAGGTCCTCGCGGGCGCTGAGCCTGCGCTCGTCGAGCCGGGCGGCCTCGATGCGGAACCGCAGCCCGTCGCTGACGTCGAACAGCGCCGGGCCGTGCCACAGCCGCAGCGCACGCTCCAGCAGGTCGATGGCTTCGTCGGGGCGTTGCAGCACGAGGGCCGAACCGCGGTCGGCCAGCTCGCGGAACAGGTGCGCGTCGACCGCCTCGGCCGGCAGGTCGAGCACGTAGCCGCTGCTCACCGTGCGGACCAGGCAGTCACCCGGCACGTCCCCGAACTGCTCCAGCAGTTTGCGCAGCCGCTCCACATTCGCCTGGAGCGCGTTGCGGGCGTTTCCCATCTGTTTACCCGACCACAATTCCTCGACCAACTGGTCGAACGGAACGGGGGTGCCCGGTGAAAGCGCCAGCAGCGCGAGCAGGGTGCGCACCTGACGAGCGGCGACACCCATCCGACGATCCCCACGTGCGAGGGCGACAGCACCGAGAATCTGCACCTGCATGGTCACGACCCCCAGTCTCTAGACGACGCAGAGCGCGCAGTAGCCGGCCCGTGTACCCAAAAATCGCCCAGCTAAAGCGTTGACATGTTGCCCAGCCCGGCTCGATGGGGGGAAATATCATTTGGACCACTCGGGAGGTGCCGTCGCGGTATGCCGCCGAACGGGCCAGCGCCGGGCTCCGACCGCTGTTGCCGTCGCCGGCGAACTTGCCCGGCCGACGGCGGTCGCTACGGTGGGTCACGTCGACCCGGCCGGCGCGGGTGATCAGGAGTGTCGCGCACGCCGCCCGCACCGCGCCTCGTGGGGTGGGCCCGCTCGTAGGCGTCCAGCACGATGGCGGAGATCCGGCCGCGGTCGCAGATCCGGTACCCGTGCTCACGCGCCCACTCCCGCACGGTCCTCGCCACGTGTCCGTCGAAGCCGCGCGCCCGCACCGGCGGAGCACCGGGAACCCGGCGTGCGGCGCGCACGAACCGGTCCAGCGCGGCACGCAGGCGGGCGGCGTTCGCGGCGCCGAGGCGGATCTCGAACCACACGCCGTCGAGGCCGAACGAGACCGGCCGGACGTCGCGCCCGGGGTGCCCGTCCAGGTCGTCCACCGCCACGCGCACGACTCCCCCGTGGGTCGAGAGCTCACGCTCGGTATCGAACTGGCGGCACGGTACCGGTGAGCCGACCACGACGGGGATGTCGATCGTGAAGTATAGGAGCGGTATAGCGGACGCCCGCAATCTTGCCTTCGGGGCGAATTCGGCGCCCTCGTCGGGGAAGGCCGGACCACCGGGTCCACCGCTCCCGTCGCCGGTGCCCGCCGGACGTCGACGACAAATGCCACCGCGCCGCGGCCGTGGGCGGTCGTCCGCAATTCTTCGGCCTGGGCGGCGTGCCGACACCGGCCGTTCAGCGGCGATTCACCACGAATGCGCCGCGGTCAACTGTTGACGCTGCACGTGGGGGGTCGAAGATGTGCACGCGGGACGTCGACGGCACGTTCGACGACCGTGACGGCGTCGGCCTCGCCCGCTACCACGACCGGTCCGACGGGGTGCCGCACCACCGCGCGCACGACATCCCCGCACGCGCGCCCCCGCGTGATGCGGACCCCCTCACCGAGCGGTTCAGGGGCGATCAGCGAGACTTGACGGCATGAACGACGAGCCCGACGACCGGACCAGCTTCGCCGACCTCGGGTTGCGCCCCGAACTGCTCCGGGCGCTGTCCGGCCTCGGCTACGAGGAGCCCACCCCCATCCAGCGCGAGGCGATCCCGCCGTTGGCGCAAGGCCGCGACCTGCTCGGGCAGGCCGCCACCGGCACCGGCAAGACGGCCGCGTTCGCGCTGCCCGTGCTGGAGCGCATGGCCGGTGGCGAGCGGACCCGGCGGGAGCCGTTCGCGCTCGTGCTGGTGCCCACGCGGGAACTGGCGGTGCAGGTCTCCGAAGCGGTGCACCGGTACGGCCGGGAGCTGGGCGCGCGGGTGGTGCCGATCTACGGCGGCCAGC
>NZ_JBFAAX010000210.1:0-9667 GCF_040639995.1 Actinosynnema sp. NPDC023658
TCCACCGCCGCGCGAGGCGACCGTCCACTCAGGACCGGGTCAGGCGACCGCGTCGACCGCGGCGAGGATCAGGTCCGAGACCTCGTCCGGGCGGGAGAGCGCGATGGCGTGCGAGGCCTCGACCTCGACCGTCGTCGCCCCGAGCCGCACCGCCGCGGCGCGCTGCGAGTCCGGGTTGATGGCGTTGTCCGCCGTCGCCACCACGAACCACGACGGCAGGGACTTCCACGCGGGCTCGACGGACAGCGGCTCGCCCAGGGCGCGGGCCGCGACCGGGCGCTGGCTGACCGCGGCGATCGCGGTCACCTCGGCCGGCAGGTCGGCGGCGAACACGCTCGGGAACGCGTCGCGGCGGATCGTGAACTCGGTGTCGCTGCCGTCGCCGTCCGGGAACTGCTGCGGCACCAGGGACGTGTTCAGCTCCACGGGCGCGAAGTCCTCCACCGAGCTGAGCGCGCTCTGGCCCTTGTCGATGCCGAACGCGGCCACGTACACGAGGGCCTTCACGTTCGGCGTCTTGGACGCCGCGTGGGTGATCACCGGGCCGCCGTAGGAGTGGCCGACCAGGACGACCGGGCCGTCGATCCCGTTGACGACGCCCGCCACGTAGTCGCCGTCGTGGGCGAGCCCGCGCAGCGGGTTGGCCACCGCGAGCGCCTCGACGCCCCGCGCCCGCAGCCGGTCGATCACCTCGGCCCAGCTGGAGCCGTCCGCGAAGGCCCCGTGCACCAGGACGACGGTGGGGTTGTGGCCGGTCATCGTGTTCTCCTCGGTTCGTCGTGCAGCTCGATGACGCTAAAGCTAGTACACGATTGAGTTGTGCACAAGGTATTTATCGGCGGCAGGCTCGACGCCCCCGGCCCCGCGTCGCCGGCGCAGGTCCGCACCTCGTCCTCGCCCGCGTGATCCGGGATGATCGGCGGTGCCCGCCGTCCCGCGGCGAAGGACCACCCGGCGACGCCGCCACCCGACCGCCCACCGACAGGGAGCCCCGATGCGACCCCGATTCCCGGCGGGCCCGGCCGCCGCCCTGCTCGTGCTCGCCGCGTCGTCCCGGACCACCTCGCCGGTCCGGGACGAGGGGCCCGAGACGCTGCGCGTCGACCTCGACACACCCACGGGGGCCTTCCACGGCGGCGCCACCGGCATCCTCTACGGCCTCGGTGACCCCGGCGTCCCGTCGCACGACCTGATCGCCGGCATGCGCCCGCGCACGATCTCGCAGAAGGCGCCGGGCGGCGAGCAGCACCCCGGCGGCGACGCGCTGGAGGTCGCGGACGGCTTCTTCGCCGCCGGCGGCACGGACGTCCACATCTACGCGCAGGACACCTACAGCGCCTGGCCGTACCAGGACCTCGGGATCGACGACTACCTCGCCCGGTTGCGGCCCCAGCTGGAGGAGGTCGCCGCGCGGCCCGACCGCGACCGGTTCGTCTGGACGATCTTCAACGAGCCGGACCTGATCTGGTACGACGACCGGCCCGCGGACGAGGACCGGTTCTTCACCGACTGGACCAGGGCCCACCGGCTGGTGAGGTCCGTGCTGCCGCACGCCCGCATCGCCGGACCGGGGGAGACCCGGTACCGCGCCGACCACCTCCGCGGGTTCCTCGCCCGCGCCAAGGCCGCCGACGTGCTGCCCGACGTCGTCACGTGGCACGAGCTGGGCCCGGACTCCCTGGCCACCTACCGCGACCACCACCGGGACTACCGGGACCTGGAGCGCTCGCTCGGCATCGCGCCGCGCCCGGTCAACATCAACGAGTACTCCAACCGCCGGGACACCTCGGTGCCCGGCCGGATGATCCAGTGGATCGCCATGCTGGAGGACACCAAGGTCGACGGGCAGATGGCGTACTGGACCATGGCCGGCAACCTCAGCGACCACGCCGTGCGCACCTCGCGCGCCAACGGCGGCTGGTGGCTGACCAAGTGGTACGCCGACCTGTCCGGCGACACGGTCCGGGTCACACCGCCGCGACCGGGCGCCAGGGACACGTTGCAGGGCCTGGCCACCCTCGACCGCGAGGACGGCAGGGCGACCGTCCTGCTCGGCGGCACGGGCAAGCCGGTCGAGGTGGCCCTGACCGGGCTGGACCGGCTGCTGTTCGGCAACCAGGTGGACGTGCGCGTCTCCCGGACCACGTGGTCGGGCTACGAGGGCGACGCCGCGCAGCCGCCCGTGGTCGCGGCGGCCAGGGTGCGAGTGGTCGGCGGCAAGGCGAAGGTCGCCGTGCCCGGTGGTGACCCGCTGGCCGCCTACCAGGTCGTGATCACCCGGGCGGGTCAGGGCACGCCGCCCACGGCCGACGCACCGTGGCAGGCGAGCTACGAGGCCGAGGCGGGCGCGGTGGAGCACGCCGCCGTCGTCACCCAGGACGACGGGTCGGGCTCGCACGACATGGCCCAGCGCTACACCACGTCGGGAGGTCGGGACGTCGGGTCCATGACGGACCCCGGCTCCCGCGTCACCGTGGACGTGGACGTGCCCCGCGACGGCACCTACCGGCTCGGCGTCTTCTACGGCACGAACGGTTGCGTCGGCCGGCAGGCGCTGTACGTCGACGACGCGCACGTCCGCGACCTGACCTTCCCGGCGACGCTGAGCCGGGTATACCGCGGCAGGCTCGACACCTCGATCACGCTCACCGCGGGCAGCCACCGGATCTCGTTGCGCACCAGCGGTCCCGGCGGTTTCCTCGACACCCCTTCGGACATCGCGCTGGACCGCTTCGACCTGACCGAGGTCACCGGTCCGGAGAGGACGGTCCACCCGCTCGTCGACGCGCGCCGCACCGGCGGTGAGGTCGACCGGGCCGACCGCGCGCTCCGGGTAGGCGCACCCGGTGCGGTCGTCCTCGGTCCGGGTGACGCGGTCACCACGTACGTGTCCGCCGCCGAGGACGGCTACCACGCGCTGTCCACCACCTGGCACGGCACCGGTCCCAGCGGGCTCGGGCTCACCCTGTCCGGCCGCCGGGTGGAGGGCGGCGACCTGACCGCCGACCGGTCGGGTGCGTGGACGGGCAGCGTGACGGCGCACCTGAAGGCCGGTGTCACCGAGCTGGTCCTGTCCAACGAAGGCCCTGCGCCGGTCGTGGTCGGCACGCTGACCTCCGTGCGGGACAAGGGTTCCGACCCGCGTGCGGTGCGCGTGGAGGCCGAAGCCGGGCAGCTCGGCGGGGAAGCGGAGGTGGTGCCCTGCCCGTGGGCGTCCGGCGGCGCGTACGTCGGCCGGTTGGGCAACGGCGGCACCCTGACCGTCCGGCGCGCGGAGGGCGTGCGGGCGGCGGGGCAGTACAACCTGACCGTCGCCTACGCGCAGGCCGAGAAGAACACCGGCCACCCGTACAACACCGACACCGTCACCCGCACGCTCGTCGCCACCGAGGAGGGCGGCAACGCGACGAGCGCGCCGTACCGCCACAACTACACCTGGGACGGGTTCTGGCCGGAGACCTCACCGATCGACCTGGTCACCGACGGCGGCCCGCTCACCTTCGGCAACCCCGCCGGCCCGGGCCCGAACGTCGACTGGGTCCGACTCGCCCCGCTCGTCGTGGCGAAGTCCGTGACCCCCCACCGCCGACAGCCCGACGCCGTCGTTTGACAGAACGGCCGGCTTTCGCCATCGTGGGTGGTGCGGAGGGGAGTACCCGCCCGACCGTGATCGTCATTACGGCCGCTCCCGCGAGCGGCTCGGTCACGGTGCCACCGGTCGTCCGGTGGTCGGGGAGACCTCCGGTTCCACCGAACCGGAGGAGTACCCCATGCCCGTCATCCGCTCGACGTCCGCCCGAATCGCCGCCGCCGTGACCGCTGCCGTCGCCGTCACCGCGCTCACCGCCTGCGGTGCCGTGCAGGACGTGGCGAACACCGCGGGAGCCGTCGCGGACACCGCGTCCACCGTGCAGGTCTGCGCGGACGCCCTCACCCAGGCCGCCGTGGTCCTCGACCCGGGCAGCCCGGAGCAGGCCGTCGACCGGGCGCACGACGCCGCTGCGTCGTTGGGCGACCTGGCCGCGACCGCCGCCGACACCACGGTCAACCAGGCCATCACCGCGCTCTCCGCCACCCTGCGCGACGTGACCCTCGACGACCTGGTCGTCACGCCCGCCGTGTGGCTGGAGACCAAGGCGTCCCAGGTCGCCGCGCTCACCAACGCCTGCACGTCGTGACCCGGCGCGTCACCGGGGCGCGTCGACCACGGCCGTCGCGACGGTCCACGCGCGGGTCTGCCCGCTGAGCGTGATGCCCAGACCCGGCCGGTCGGACAGGTGCATCCGGCCGTCCCGGGTCTCCAGCCGCTCGTCGAACAGCGGGTGCAGCCAGTCGAAGTGCTCCACCCACGGCTCGCGCGGGTAGGCGGCGGCCAGGTGGACGTGGATCTCCATGGCGAAGTGCGGCGCCAGCTGGAGGTGGTGGTGGTCCGCGAGCGTGGCCAGCTTGAGGAACTGGGTGATGCCGCCGACGCGCGGCGCGTCCGGTTGCAGGACGTCCACGGCGTTGTGCCGGATCAGCTCGTAGTGCTCGGCCACGCTGGTCAGCATCTCGCCGGACGCGACTGCGGTGGTCAACGACCGGGACAGCTCGGCGTGCCCCTCGACGTCGTAGGCGTCCAGCGGTTCCTCGATCCACTCCAGGTCGAACTCCTCCAGCACCTTGCAGACGCGCATCGCCGTGGGCCGGTCCCACTGCTGGTTGGCGTCGACCATCAACGGCACCCGGTCGCCCAGGTGCTCGCGGACGGCGGCGACCCGGCGGAGGTCCTCGGCCCGGTCCGGCAGCCCCACCTTGATCTTGACGGCGCCCACGCCGGAGTCGAGCGTGCGGTCGGCGTTGTCCTTGATCTGCTCGACCGACTCGTGCAGGAACCCGCCCGAGGTGTTGTAGCAGCGCACGGAGTCGCGGTGCGCGCCGAGCAGCTTGGCCAGCGGGAGCCCGGCGCGCTTGGCCTTGAGGTCCCACAGCGCCACGTCGAACGCGGCCAGCGCCTGCGTCGCGGCACCGCTGCGACCCACCGACGCCCCCGCCCACACCAGCTTGGTCCACAGCCGGTCGATGTCGTTGGGGTCCTCACCGATCAGGTCCGGCGCGACCTCGCGGGCGTGCGCGAACTGGGCGGGTCCGCCGGCGCGCTTGGAGTAGCCGAACCCGACGCCCTCCAGCCCCGCCTCGGTCCGGATCTCCGCGAACAGCACGGCGACCTCGGTCATCGGCCGCTGCCGACCGGTGAACACCTTGGCGTCGCTGATGCCCCCGGGCAGCGGCAGCAGCACCGAGGACAGCGTGACGGAGACGATCCGGTCGGAGCGGCTGGTCGGCATGGGACTCCTTCGGTGCTGCACGGGATCAGGCGATCTTGCGGACCAGGGTGGTGAGCTCGGTCAGCTCGTCGGCGGTCAGGTCGCTCAACGGCGGGCGCACCCGACCGCCGTCGCGGCCCACGGCGGTCAGGCCGGCCTTCACGATCGACACGGCGTAGCCGCGGACCCGGTCGCGGATGTCCAGGTACGGGATGACGAAGTCGCTCAGCATCCCGTAGACGGCGGAGCGGTCCTGCGCGCGGACGGCGGCGTAGAACCGCAGCGCGAACCCGGGCACGAAGTTGAACAGCGCCGAGGAGTAGGTGGTCACGCCGAGCTGGAGCAGCGGCAGGGCGAACGTCTCGGCGGTCGGCAGGCCGCCGATGTAGATCAGCCGGTCCCCGACGCGGGCGTAGGTGCGGGTCATCTGCTCGATGTCGCCCACGCCGTCCTTGAGCCCGATGAGATTGGGGTTGCGGTCCGCGACCTCCGCGACGGTCGCGTCGGTGAGCACCGCGTTGGCCCGGCTGTAGACGACGACCCCCAGGTCGGTCGCGCGGCACACCGCGGTGATGTGCTCGGCCAGGCCGCGCTGGCTCGCCTCGGTGAGGTAGGGCGGGAACAGCAGCACACCGGACGCGCCGGCGGCCTCCGCGGCCCGTGCCTGCGCCACCGACACGGCGGTCGCGCCGGTGGCCGGTGCGACGACGGGGACCCGGCCGCCCACCTCGTCCACGGCCGCGCGGACCACCCGGTCGACCTCGTCCGGCGTCAGCGAGAAGCCCTCGCCCGTGCCGCCGGCGGCGAACAGCCCGGCCACGTCGAAGTCGGCCTGCCAGGCCAGGTGCTCGCGGTACCGGGCCTCGTCGAACCGCAGGTCGGCGTCGAAGTGGGTGACCGGGAAGGAGAGCAACCCCGAGGCGAGTCGGTCGGCGAGAGCGGCTGGGTTCATCACCGCTTCACGGTAGGAACCAGCGGTGATGCTTGTCCAAGAGTTGTTTCGCATTGCTCAATACCCGGAGTGCATCACTCGAACGGCGTGCGGCCCTCCAGCACGCTCAACGTCCGCCACAGCGCCGGGTTGGCCGAGGCCCTGAGCCACACCAGGTGCAGCTCCACGGGCTTGGCCACGGCGGTCTCCAACCGGGCGAACGCCACCCCGTCGATGCGCAGCCGGGCGGCGGACTCCGGCACGAACGCGACCCCGCGACCCGCCGCGACCAGCCACAACATCGTCAGCACCTGGCCGACGGTGTGCACGGTGTGCTCCGGCGCGACCGGCACCGTCCGCACCACCAGGTCGTAGAAGTACCGCGCGGTGGTGGGGGAGTGCATGATCACCCGCTCGCGGACCACGTCGGCGGCCGTCACCTCGCGGTCGAGCGCCGCCAGCGGGTGACCGGTGGGCACGGCGACCAGCAGCCCCTCCCGGTGCAGCAGGCGGGAGCCGAACGTGGAGTCGTCGAACGGCGGCCGGCCCAAGCCCAGGTCGACCTCCTCGTTCACCAGCGCGGCGACCTGCTCGCCGGTCACCATCTCGGCCAGCTCGACGTCCACGTCCGGCAGCTGCCCGGCCAGCTCGTCCAGCAGCCGGCCGAGGATGCCGTAGGTGGCCGCGGCCGTGAAGCCGACCCGCACCACACCGCTGGAGCCGGACGACACCCGCCGGGCCAGCTCGGGCGCGGTCTCGGCCAGCGACAGCAGCCGCCGCGCCTCGACCAGGAACACCTCGCCCGCCGCGGTGAGCGTGACCCGCCGGTTGTCGCGGATCAGCAGCTGCGCGCCGACCGCCCGTTCCAGCTTCTGGATCTGCCTGCTCAGCGGCGGTTGCGTCATCGCCAACCGCGCCGCGGCGCGGCCGAAGTGCAGCTCCTCCGCGACGGCCGCGAACCCCCGCAGCTGCTCCAGCGTGAACGTCATGCCGGGAAGGTATCAACGCAGGTCGGTTCGCCTCCGGTCGAGCATCAGGCGGACCTCCGAAGCGGTGACCGGGTCGGGAGCCCGCTTGGCGGTACGGCGGGCCGGCGGCCGGGTGTGAGCATGGTCGCCATGGGTCTCCCGCGCCGGACCACCGCTCTCGTCCTGCTCACGTTCCTGCTCGGCGGCCTGGTGGCGGTCCCGGCCGCCGCCGCGACCGCGTTCAAGGTGTTGCAGATGAACCTGTGCAACAGCGGCATCGCGGGCTGCTACCAGGACGGACGGGCGGTGGACGAGGCCGTGACGATGATCCAGCGCCGCCTGCCGGACGTCGTCTCGGTGAACGAGGTGTGCCTGTCCGACCTGCCCCGGCTGACCGCCGCCGTGGGCGCGGGCGCCGGGTACCGGTTCGCGTTCGTGCGCAACAGGTCCACCGGCTCCGACTACCAGTGCACGGCCGGTCGGGGCGCGTACGGCAGCGGGATCATCGTCAAAGAGGGCATCGCGAGCGGCGGCACGGGCACCTACGCGGCGCAGGACGGCGGCAACGAGATCCGGGCCTGGGCGTGCGCGCTCGGCGCGGTGCGCGGTTTCACCGCCTGCACCACCCACCTGAGCACGACCGGCACGACGGCCCTGGCGCAGTGCCGGGAACTGGTGCCCACCACCGTGCTGTCCTTCGACCCGACCGCGTCCCCGACGACCCGGCACGTGGTGGTGGGCGACCTGAACCTCAGGTACAGCCCGGGTTCCGCGACGAACGCCCAGGACTGCGTCCCGTCCGGCTGGTTCCGCAAGGGCGACGGCGACGTGCAGCACGTCATCGCCCGGACCCTGACCTTCGTGTCGACGCAGGAGTACGCCATGTACCGCACGGACCACCCCGCGTTCGTGGTGAACTACACGTTCTGACCGGCAGGGCGGACCGGGACGACGACCGTTGGCGATCACGGTCGTCGGCGGACGGGTGCGGTGCGGTCGGTGGGGCGGTCCGGCGGGGGCGCGTCACGCTCCGGCGCCGTCCGGCTCCGCCGGCGCGGTGGCGTCCTTGACGAACTGCTCGGCCAGGTCGCGGAGCTTGACGTTCTCCCGCTGGGAGCGGTCGACCAGAAGTCGGAACGCCTGGTCGGCGTCGATCCGGTGGACCGCCATGACGATGCCCTTGGCCTGGTCGATCACTGAACGCGACGTCAGCGCCGTCCGCAGCTCCGACGCCTGCCCGCGGGCGTTGAGGTACCGGCGGGCGTTGCGCAGCGCACCCTCGGCGGCCGTGGTGTACAGCTCCAGCAGCGCCGCGTCGAGCTCGCGGAACCCGTGCGGCGAACGGCTGTAGAGGTTGAGCGAGCCGTTGTACTCGCGGTCGATGAACAGCGGGGCGGACAGGTAGCTGGCCACGCCCAGGCCGGAGGCCGCCTCGGCGAACGCGGGCCACCGCTCCCACACCTCGGCCACCGCGACCCGTTGCATCTCCCGCGTCGCCGCGGCCTGGAGGCACGGACCCTGACCCGACCGGTACTGCGCCAGGTCCACCTCGAACGCCTGGTCCTCGGTCACCGCGCCGGTGACCGGGATGTCGTCCCGCACCAGCGTCACGCTGGACATGTCGGCTCCGGGGATCGCCCGGATGACCTGTCTGCACAGGCGGTCGAGTATGACCGACAGGTCCTCCTCGTCCTCCAACAGCTCCGTCAGGCGCTCCAAGGCGGCGGTCACCTCGTCGAGCCGCCGCACCAGGTGATCGTCACCGGAGTCGGTCCCCTCACCCCGCTGCCCGTCCATGAACCGACCTCCGTCTCGTCGCGCACCGTCCGTTCCTGTTCATCTTCCACTTCGAGGGCTTCGGAAAACGTGCGACCGCACTCGGTGGCGTGACGCGCACGCGGGGTGGTTGCGACGACCCGTACCGGGTACTCGATGACCCCCGCGAGTGCTCCCCGAGGACGACTCCATGGACGGAACGGACTTCTTCGACCGCGGTGCGGTCGTCACCTACCTCGACCCGGACGTGTTCGCCCCGGCGGCCTTCGCGCTCGGCCGCGTCACCGGGCCGCAGGTCCTCGACCCCCTCACCGGACGTCGGTGGGTGTCCGTGCTCCGGCCCGACCGCACCACCCTGGTGCTGGACACCGCGAACGTCGTCGAAATCGTGCCCGCGCGCGACGTCCCGGCCGGACCGGGCCCCGCGTGACCGCGCACGGGCGGGATCCGTCCCGTGGTGCGGACCGGTGGTGGACCGGGATAGGTTGCCGGGAGTGGCACTCGGGGACCGGCCCGGCGGCGCTCCCGGGCCGGGGCCCCTCATCTGCGGCGACGAGGACGGGTGGTGGACGAGCAGCGGAGGGACCGGCTGACCCGGGTGGTCGCGCTCTGCGTGGTCGCCCCCGGTCCGGTCGAGTGGGCACGGGCGTTGTGCGAGGCCTGCGTGCGGACGCTGGACGGTGTCG
>NZ_JBFAAX010000211.1:0-9649 GCF_040639995.1 Actinosynnema sp. NPDC023658
TACCGCTCGCCGACGACCGCCAGCACACCCGCCGCCGCGCCGGTGCGGCGGACCAGCAGCCGGCGGCGGCCCCTCTTGAGCACGTCGGCCAGGTCGGTGCGCACCGCGGGCGCCGGACCGTCCACTTCGGACTTCAAGGCGCCGCTCAACTCCTGCTCGTCTCGCCACATCACGCACTCTCCGTCAGGCGGTCTCGGGGGTGGCCGCGCCGCGGTAGGCCTCGCGGAGCGTCTGCAAGCCTCGGGCGGTCTGGCTCTTCACCGTGCCGGTCGAGCACCGCAGCGCCTCCGCCACCTGCTCCACCGACAGGTCGTGCGCGTACCGCAGCACCAGCACGGCCCGCTGTCGCGGCGGCACGTGCTGCAACGCGGCCAGCAGCGGCTGGCGCTCGTCGCTGGAGTGGTCGGCCTCGACCGCCGACTCCGGTGGCGAGGCCACGGCCTGCTCGCGCTTCCGGCCGCGACGCCGGGAGTCCAGGAACACCCTGGTCACGACGGTGCGCAGGTACGCCTCCGCGCTCTCGTGCCGCACCTTGGACCAGTGCGCGTACATGCGGACGAAGGCGGTCTGCGCGATCTCCTCCGCCTCGCCCCAGTCGCCGCACAACGCGTGCGCCGTGCGTCGAGCCCGGTCGAACCGGCTCGCGAAGAACAGGGAGAACTCGTCGTCGCGTCCCACCCGTCGCCCTCCCCCGATGTCCTGCGGTCACGTGGAGTACGCACTTGTCCGCCGGCGGGTTGCACCGCGCGCCGAGTTGCCGGTCCGGCAACTTTATTTGCCGATTCGCGAGGACCGCACGCAGGATCGCGGCATGGACACCAACGAGGAGTACTGGGAGACCTTCTACCGCGACCGCGGCCAGGTGTGGACCGGCAAGGCCAACGAGCTGCTGGTCCGCGAGGTCGCGCACCTGGCGCCCGGCACCGCGCTGGACGTGGGGTGCGGCGAGGGCGGCGACGCCTTGTGGCTGGCCGACCAGGGCTGGCAGGTGACCGCGGTCGACGTGTCCGCCACCGCGCTGGCCCGGGGGGCGGCACGGGCGGTGGAGGCGGGTCTGGCCGCGCGCATCGACTGGCAGCGGCACGACCTGGCGCGCTCGTTCCCGACCGGTCGGTTCGACCTGGTCTCGGCGCAGTTCCTGCACTCGTCGGTGGCCCCGGAGGGCGAGCGGGAGGACATCCTGGCGCGGGCGGCTCGGGCCGTGGCGCGCGGCGGGGTGCTGCTGGTCGTGGGGCACGCGGGCTGGCCGAGCTGGCTGGCGCACCAGCCTCCGGTGGACTACCGGTTCCCCACCAACGCCGAGGTGCTGGCCTCGCTGGACCTGGGCGCGGAGTGGGTGGTGGAGGTGGACGAGTCGGTGGAGCGCGAGATGACCGGCCCGGAGGGCGAGCACGGCACGCGCTCGGACGTCGTGCTGAAGCTGCGGCGGGGCTAGACCCGGGCCAGCAGGTCGGTCAGCGCGCGACCCAGGGGCAGGTCCACGCGCACGGTCGCGAGGGCGTCGCCCCTGGTCTCGCCCTTGTTGACGATGAGGACGGGCTTGCCGGCGGTCGCGGCGCGGCGGACGAACCGCAGGCCCGACATGACGGTCAACGACGAACCGAGCACCAGCAGCGCGTCGGCGGAGTCGACCAGCCGGTAGCACTGCTCGACGCGCGTGCGCGGCACGTTCTCGCCGAAGAACACCACGTCCGGTTTCAGCACGCCCGAGCCGCAGGCGGCGCAGCCGACGAGCCGGAACGACCGGACCTCGTGCTCGGGCAGGTCCACGTCGCCGTCGGGGTTGACCCTGGTGGCGGTGGCCTCGAAGGCGGGGTTGGCGGCGCGGAACCGGCGGTCGAGCTCCTCCCGGGGGCTGAGCGCGCCGCAGTCCAGGCACACCACCCGGTCCAGGCTGCCGTGCAGCTCGACCACGTCGGGCGTGCCGGCGGCCTGGTGCAGGCCGTCGACGTTCTGCGTGATGACGCCGGTGAGGTGGCCGCGGGCGTGCAGCTCGGCCACCGCGCGGTGGCCGGTGTTGGGCGCGGCGCGGGCGATGGTCCGCCAGCCGAGGTGGCTGCGCGCCCAGTACCGGCGCCTGCCCTCGGCGCTGCCGACGAACTCGTCGTAGGTCATCGGGGTGTGCTTGCGCAGGCTGCCCGCCGCGCCGCGGTAGTCGGGGATGCCCGATTCGGTGGACAGGCCGGCGCCGCTGAGCACCAGCACCCGTCCTTCCGCGACCACCCGCACGACCTCGTCCAGGCTGGTCGTGCGCGGCAGCGGCACGCCGGTCGGCGTCCAGCTCAGGGTCGGCCGGGTGCGCATGGCCCCCACTTTACGTGCGGTCCGGAGGTGGGCCGGTGGACTCGCGGACCACCAGCTCGGGCGGCCGGACGTCGACCGGCCCGGCACCGACCTCGTCGAGCGAGGCGAGCAGGACGCGGGCCGCCGCGCGGCCGAGGCCGACCAGGTCCTGCCGCACGGTGGTGAGCTGCGGGTACACCAGCTCGCCCAGCGGCAGGTCGTCGTGGCCGATCACGGACAGCTCGCCGGGCACGTCCACGCCGAGCCGGCGGGCCGCGCTCATCCCCGCCACGGCCATGGAGTCGTTGGCGAACAGCACGGCGGTGGGGCGGCGGCGGTCGGTGAGCAGCTTCCCGACGGCGTCGACCGCGCCGGCGGCGGTGAAGTCGGACACGAGCGAGTGGCTGGGCGTGAGGTCGTGGGCGGCCAGCGCGTCCTCGACCACACGTCGCCGGTGGAGCGTGTGCACGCGGTCCTCGGGGCCGGACACGTAGGCGATGCGCCGGTGGCCGAGCGACACGAGGTGCTCGACGGCCGCGCGGACGCCGTTGTCCGGGTTGCCCGCCTGCACGGACGGCACCGGGTCGTCGCGCCACGGCGTGCCGACCAGGACGGTGTCCACCCCCAGGCCGCGCAGCAGCTCGAACCGGGTGTCCCCGATCCGGCTCTCGGTGAGCACGACGCCGTCGACCCGGCGCTCGTCGGCCAGCCTGCGGTAGGCGGCCTCCTCCGCGCTCGGCTCCTCACCGACGATGTGCAGCAGCAGGCCGTACCCGAGCGGGGACAGCTCGCTCTCGATGCCGGAGATCAGCAGCGTGAAGTGCGGGTCGGCGCTGAGCAGGTCCGGCGACCGCCTGGCGACCATGCCGATCGCGCGGGTCTTCGCGCCGCGCAGGGCCACGGCGGCGGCGGACGGCGACCACTGGAGCTTGTCCGCGGCGGTCAGGACGCGTTCGCGGGTGGGCGCGGAGATGCTCCCCTTGCCGTTCACGACCTTCGACACGGCCGCGACCGACACCCCGGCGAGGGCGGCGACGTCCGCGATCGTCGGCTTGCCCTGTCCCCGTCTCGGCACCCGGTGAACGTTACACCGGTCAGTGCCTGCACCTCGACAGAACCATTGGTTAAACGATATACCTGTGCGATGCAGCGCAACTCCGCCAAGCTCACCGCCCCGGACGGCACGCCCGAGGTCTGGGTAGGCGTGAACTACTGGTCGCGCACCGGCGGCCCGCTGATGTGGCCCGACTACGACCCGTCCGTGGTGGACGAGGAGCCGCGCACCATGCGCGCCCACGGCATCGGGCTGACCCGCAGCTTCTTCCACTGGCCGGACTTCATGCCCACCGAGGACGCGCTGGACGGGGAGCTGCTCACCCGGTACGACGACTTCCTCGACCGGCACCGCGCGCTCGGGATGCGGACGATCCCGACGTTCGTCGTCGGGCACATGTCCGGGCAGAACTGGGACCCGCCGTGGCGCGACGGGCGGGACGTCTTCAGCGACGAGTCGTTCCTGGACCGGCAACGGTGGTACGTGCGCTCCCTGGCGAGCCGGTGGAAGGACCACCCGGCGGTCGCGGCGTGGCTGCTGAGCAACGAGATCCCGATCTACGCCGACTGGAGGTCCCGCGGCATCGGCACGCTCGACGCGGACGCGGTGACGGCGTGGGCGGCGGCGCTGATCGGGGAGGTGCGGGCGGCGGGCGCGACCCAGCCGGTGTCGGTCGGTGACGGCGCGTGGGGCGTGGAGATCACCGGCCTGGACAACGGCTTCCGGGTGCGCGACCTCGCGCCGCTGATCGACTTCCACGGCCCGCACGTGTACCGGATGGAGGACGACCAGCTGCGGCTGCACCTCGGCGCGGCGTTCGTCTGCGAACTGCTCGACATCGGCGGCAGGCCGGTGGTGATGGAGGAGTTCGGCGTGACCTCCGACTACGTCTCGGAGGACAACGCCGCCCACTACTACCGGCAGGTCCTGCACACGACGCTGCTCGCGGGCGCGACCGGCTGGATCCCGTGGAACAACACCGACTACGACGACCTGGCCGACCAGGACCCGTACCGGCACCACCCGTTCGAGATGCACTTCGGGCTGACCGACTCCTCGGGGCGGCCGAAGCCGCAGCTGCGGGAGGTGCACGCGTTCACCGAGGTGTTGCGGCGCACGGACTTCGGCCGGTTGCGGCGGCCGGACACGCGGATCGCGTTGCTGGTGTCGTCGTACCTGGAGGCCCGGTACCCGTTCACGCAGCGCGAGGACGCGACGAGCGTGGTCGCCAACTCCCGGCAGGCCTACCTCGCGGCGCGGGAGGCGGACCTGCCCGTGGGCGTGGCGCGCGAGCTGGACGGCGTGCCGGAGGACTGCGCGCTCTACCTCGTGCCGTCGGTCAAGCAGCTGACCGCGCCGACGTGGCGCACGCTGGTGGAGCGCGCTTCGGCGGGCGCGGTGGTGTACGCGTCGTACTTCGTCGGGGAGCACCGGACGCAGCGCGGACCGTGGTGGCCGAAGCTGGACGAGACGTTCGGCGTGGTGAAGCAGCTGCGGTACGGGTTGGTCGACCCGATCGAGGACGACTCGGTGCGGATGGTGTTCCAGCGGGACTTCGGCGGCATCGACGCCGGTGAGGAGCTCGTGTTCCGGGTCGGCGGCACGGCCGAGTCCCGTGCGTTCCTGCCGGTGGTGCCCGCCGGGGCCGAGGTCGTCGCAGTGGACGGGCACGGGCGGCCCGCGCTGCTGCGCTACCGGGTGGGTGACGGGTGGGCGGTGCTCTGCACGTACCCGGTGGAGCACATGGCCGCGATGACGCCGCGGGTGAACCCGGAGCCGACGTGGCGGCTGTACGCGGCGCTGGCGGCGTTCGCCGGGGTGCCGCCGAGGGTGTCGGTCGACGACCCGTCGGTCATGACCGGGTTGATGGAGCACGAGGACGGGCGCGTGTTCGCGTGGTTCGTGAGCCAGCACGCGGAGCCGGTGGTGGTGGAGCCGTCGGTGGTGGACGGATCGTTGGTGTCGTTGGACGGTGAGCCGGTGGTGTCCGTTTCGCTGGACGCCTTCGGCGTGGTGGTGATGGAAGTGGGGAACGCATGAAGATCGCGGCGGCCGATGTCGTGGTGACCAGTCCGGGGCGGAACTTCGTCACGCTGCGCATCACCACGGAGGACGGCATCACCGGGCTGGGCGATGCCACGCTCAACGGCCGTGAACTGGCGGTGGAGGCGTACCTGCGGGAGCACGTCGTGCCGCTGCTGATCGGGCGGGACGCGTCGGCCGTCGAGGACACGTGGCAGTACCTGTACCGGGGCGCGTACTGGCGGCGCGGTCCGGTGACCATGGCCGCGGTCGCCGCCGTCGACACGGCGTTGTGGGACATCAAGGCGCGCGCCGCCGGGATGCCGCTGTACCAGTTGCTCGGCGGTGCGTGCCGGGTCGGGGCGCTGGCGTACGGGCACGCGTCCGGGCGCGACCTGCCCGAGCTGTTCGACTCGATCCGGCTGCACCTCGACCGAGGGTTCCGGGCGATCCGGGTGCAGACCGGCATCCCGGGGCTGGACACCGTGTACGGGGTGGCGGCGTCGGCCGCCGGCGGCGGTGACCGGTACGACTACGAGCCCGCCCGGCCCACGGCGTTGCCGGTGGAGGAGAGCTGGGACACGCGGGCGTACCTGCGGCACGTCCCGTCGGTGTTCGAGGCGGTGCGGTCGGAGTTCGGCCCGGCGTTGCCGCTGCTGCACGACGGCCACCACCGGATGACCCCGATCGAGGCGGCCCGGCTGGGCAAGGCGTTGGAGCCCTACGACCTGTTCTGGTTGGAGGACGCCACGCCGGGCGAGGACCAGGCGGCGTTGCGGCTGATCCGGCAGCACACCACCACGCCGCTGGCGATCGGTGAGGTGTTCAACTCGATCCACGACTACACCACGCTGCTGAGCGAGCGGTTGATCGACTACGTGCGTTCGGCGGTCACCCACGCGGGCGGGGTGACGGGGTTGAAGAAGGTGCTGGACTTCGCCGCCGTGCACGGCGTGAAGTCCGGGGTGCACGGACCGACGGACATCTCGCCGGTCGGCATGGCCGCCGCGCTGCACCTCGACTTGGCCGTGCACAACTTCGGCATCCAGGAGTACATGCCGCACACGGCGGAGACGCTGGAGGTGTTCCGCACGTCCTACACGTTCGTGGACGGCCTGCTGCACCCGTCCGACTCGGTGGGGTTGGGGGTCGAGCTCGACCTGGACGCGGCCGGCCGGTTCCCCTACCGCCCCGCGTACCTGCCGGTGAACCGGCTGGCGGACGGCACCCTCCACGACTGGTGAGCGACCGGCGCGGGCACGTCCGGCCGGACCAAGCGGCCCACCCGGTCAGAACCGGTAGACCGCGCGCACCACGGCGGCGTCGTACGGGCGGTTGCCGGACTGGACCGGCACGGCGTCCGGCGGGCGGGGGCCGACCAGCGAGGCCGCCTCGGCGGGCAGCCCGGCCCAGTGGTCGATCACGCCGACCTCCAGCGTCGTGCCGGGGTCCAGGTCGCAGGTGATGTCGCGGGCCGCCGGGCCGTACAGCTCCAGCGTGGGTGCGGGCAGGTCCGCGTCACCGAACCGGCAGGCCCGCCGGCCGCGGTCGGACAGCGTCACCTGGGTCCGCCACGCCCCCGCGGTGGGCGTGACGCGGAACGTGACCGTCCGGGCGGAGGCCTCGGTCGTGCCGAGCACGGTCGCGGCGGGCGCGGGGAGGCCGAGCTGGGGTGCGTCGGCACGCATCAGCGGCTCGTTCAGCAGCGGGTACGTCCCGGTCAGCGTCACCCGTTCCGGGTCATCCCCCAGCACCCGCGAGGTCCACGCGTCGGGCGCGGGGTCGGCGGAGACCCAGCTCGTCCGGCCGGTGTCGGTGTCCTGGAGGTAGATCAGCGAGTCCGGGCGCGGCTCGTCCGGCGCGAACCCGAACCGCACGGCGCCGGTCGCGATCAGCGCCACCGCCACCAGTGCCGCGGCGGACGCCACCAGACCGGGCCTGGGCGAGGTCATCAGCAAGGGGAGCAGCAGGATGCCCGCCAGCATCGCGAACACCACCCCTACCGCGCTCAACGGCATGCCCAAGGCCACCATCACCGTGCCGACCAGCGGCGGGTAGATCGCGGCGGCGACCAGCGGCGGGAGGAACGCGAGCCGCGTCGTCCACAGCGCGGGCAGGCCGAGCAGCAGCGTCCACTGGAACAGGAAGCCGGCGCCCGGCATCGCCACCGTCGTGGCCACCAGCAGCACGGCCGTCACGACCAGCACCCCGGCCGTCACCTCCGCCGACGTCCAGCGGCGCACCAGCCGTGCCGCCGCGACCAGGACCGCCAGTCCCAGCACCACGAACCCGGCGACGAACCAACCCCGTTCATAGGGCTCCGACAGCGCCAGGAAACCCAGGCCCGGCCGCACCGCCGCCACCAGCAGCCACACCGCGAACGACAACGCGCCCGCCACGACCGCCGCGCCGACCGCCACCCCGGCGACCGCGCCCACCGCGCGCCACCGCAGACGTCCACGGCGGACACCCACGACCAGCAGCACCGCCGTCGCCACCACCGTCACGGCGGCGAGCACCACCGCGAGCCACGTCGGGTAGTGCACCAGGACGCGGGAGAACAGGTCGAAGTAGACGGCGTCACCGCCGCCGCCACCGGCCCGCAGGTCGCGGTCGCCCAACGCCCGCACCAGCCCGACCATCGTCTCCCCGTGGTGCTGGAGGCTGCCCCGGTCCAAGCGCTCCACGTCGTCGCGAGGCGAGTGGTAGTCGTCGACGTGCTCGATGAACGCGCTGTCCAGCCCGCGCGCGCCGGCCGAGTGGAACACGGTGAAGTCGCTGTAGTTCGGCATCCGCCGGTAGACCTCGTAGGCGAACGAGTTCGCGATGGGCCTGCTGCTCGCCCCGCCGAACGCCGACACGAGCGGCTCGTTGTCCGCGCCCGTCTGGAACATCCACACCGGCCCGCCGCTGCCGCGCGCCTCCCAGTTCAGCACCGCGCCGACCTCGTCGACACCGTTGCGCCGCACGAAGGCCTCCGCGCCGAGCGTCCCCGCCTCCTCGCCGTCGGTGAACAGGAACACCACGTCGTTGCGCACCGGACTGGTGGTCAGCGCGCGCATCGCCTCCAGCATCGCCGCGACCGCCGCGCCGTCGTCGGCCGCGCCCGGACCCGTGGGCACCGAGTCGTAGTGCGCGACCAGCAGCAACGCCTTGCCGCCGCTCACCGACGGATCGGTGCCGCGCACGCGGGCGACGACGTTGTGCGCCGTGGCGACGCGGACCACCCCGCGCCACGGCACGACGACGTCGTCGGACTCCACCGCCACGTCGGCCCCGAGGGTGCGGGCGGTGTCCGCGACGTAGCCGCGCACGCGCTCGTTGTCCGCCGACCCGATCGGGTGCGGTCGTTGGGCGACGGAGCGCAAGTGCTGCTCGGCGCGTGCGGCGGCGAACTCGCCCGCGGGTGCGTCCGCCAAGGGCTCGGGCGGCCGGAACGCCAGCACCGCGAGCACCCCGACCGCGGCGATCACCGCGAGCACGACCGCCACCCACACCCGTCCGAGCCCGTCGATCATCGGGAGACCCTAACGCGGTGGGAACGCGATCGGCAGGGCGCGAACAGCGCCCTGCCGCACCGCGCGTGACCGTCCCCGCCCGACGGACCTAGGCACCGTTCTGCGCGTCGATCATCCACTGCCCGCCGACCTTGACCATCGAGTAGACGTGCTGCTCGACCGCGGTCGCGCCGGACTTGTAGGTGTACGACACGGTCGCCGCCACCTGGTCCGGGCCGACGGACCGGACGTCGCTCACGTTCACCGCGCTCATCTGCCCCCAGAAGGCCTGGTAGTCCCCGAAGGTCTGCGCCCGAGTGGCCTTGAACCCGTCGGTCAGCCGGGCGTACGCGGTGTCGAGGTCGCTCGGCAGCAGGCCGTAGTAGGCGCTCAACGCCTGGTCCGGGCCGACCTCGGCGGGCGGCTGGACCGTGCCGGGGTCGGGGCTGGGCTCCGTCGTCTGCGGCGGGGCGGCGGTGGTCGTGGTCGCGGCGGGTTGTTCCTGGGTCGTGCCGGCGGGCGGGTTCTCGTTGGCGGCGCCGGAGGTCGTCGGGGCGGCGGTCGCGCTGGTGGTGGTCGGTCCGTTAGCGGACGGTGAACCGCCGTCACCGTCGCGGTTGAGCAGGTACACCACGACCGCGACGGCGATCAGGGCCACGATCGCGAGCGCGACGAGCGCCTTGCGGTCGCCCCGCTTCTCCTCGCCGGGGGCGGTGGTCGACGTCCGGTCGGCCGGGCCGGGGTGCGCGGGCGGCGGCGCGGCGGGACGGGCGGGCGGCGGTGAGTGGTCGGC